>DATEMK010000608.1:0-4793 GCA_035275625.1 Bacteroidia bacterium | reverse complement strand
GTGAAAATGATTTTGAATTTTCGCTGCCGGCTACATTTTACAGCATGTTTAAAATTATAAGTGAAAACGGTCAGGAAAAAATTTTACTTGAAGCCACAGGAGGAACAAGCGCAGCTAACATAATAGGAAGGTTTGCTTACGCTTCAGATGAATTAAAGCAAGTCTTATCAGACATTAATCAGTTTGAAGAGGAGAAATATAAGGGCGCTATTGTAGCTGAAATAATTCATTTGCCTGAAAACAGAACGGGAAATATTTTATTCCGGCCCGTGTTCAGAAAACATGAAATTCCTTACCTCGCAAAACCTTCAGTGACTAATAATTTTCAAGTCGCCATTTCTGATTTATTCATCAGCATAATCAATGGAAGAATTGTATTGCGGTCACAGTCTCTTAACAAGGAAATTATACCACGTCTCAGCAATGCACATAACTATAGTTTCAATAGCCTTCCGCTGTATAATTTTTTATGTGACCTGCAGGCCCAGCAGTTAAATCCGGCCCTTAATTTTTCCTGGGGAGCTTTAGCCTTCGCATTTAATTTTTTGCCCAGGGTAGAACATAATGATATTATTATTTCTCCTGCCAAATGGAAATTCAGCAAGGACAATTATAAAGAGTTAATTAAAAGTAATGAAACAAACTTATTTGAAGATTTAAAAAAATGGAGAGCCGGCTGGAATTTGCCAGATCGGATAATCATTGCTGAAGCGGATAATGAATTGTTAGTTGATTTTAATGACAAGAGCCAGTGCGAATTATTTTTATCTATTCTTAAAAAAAGGGATTACATTGATTTATCTGAGTGCCTGGTTTCGCAAAACTCTTCTGAAAATATTGTAAAGGATAATAAAGGTCAATTTTATACCCACCAATTTCTTTCGTTCATATTTAACGAAGATTACAGGTTTGAACCGGTGCTGTTTTCAAACACGCAGAATGAACCGGAAAGAACTTTTTCGATTGGTTCCAGCTGGATTTATTTTAAATTTTACTGTGGAACAAAAACAGCCGACCGGATACTTATTGAAACAATACTTCCATTAACAGACATGTTAATGCAAAATAAATGGATTGAAAAATGGTTTTTCATCCGTTATTGGGACCCTGAAAACCATTTGCGCGTTCGATTTTATGTTCCTGAATTCAATAATTATTTACCTGTTATTGACTGCGTTAAAAACTATTTTGAAAAATATCAAAAAAGCGGGTTAATATGGAAAATTCAGCTGGACACCTACCAGAGAGAAATAGAGCGGTACAATTGCGACAATATCGAAAATTCAGAAAGTATTTTTTTTATAGATAGCTGCAATACACTTCAATTTCTCACTTTAATTGAAGGTCCTGAGGGAGAGGAAATTAAACTCCTGTTTGGAATTCGACTGATTGATGATCTGCTGAACGGTTTTGATTTTTCAATTGATAAAAAAATACTTATTATGGACCAGATGAAAACTTCATTTACCAAAGAGTTTAGAATAGACAAGAATTTAAAAATACAATTAGATGACAAGTATAGAAAGCTAAGAAAAAAAATTGAAGATTTTTTTAATGATAAAACTCTTGAAGAAAATCTGCCTGAAGTGTATTCTTTATTGATTGAAAAAAGATCGCAGCTTATGCCGATTATATATAAAATCTCAGGGTTATTTGATTCAAAGACCGGATCAAAAAAAATTGAAGAAGTAATATTCAGCTATATCCACATGTCCATGAATCGCTTATTTTCTTCCAAGCAGAGGGTTTCGGAAATGTTAATATATTATTTGGTTCATAAACATTACGGTTCACAAAGAGCGATCTTAAACAGAAGAAAGATTCCAGATGAAATTCCCGCATTATAATCAAACAGGTTCCAGGGATTGCGGACCGACTTGCCTCCGGATTATCTCCAAATACTATGGACGGGAAATTTCTTTGCTCAAACTTTGCAGGCTTTGTGAGACCGACAGGCAAGGTACTTCTATAAATCATATCAGTGAAACAGCAGAGAAAATCGGCTTTCGAACCCTGGGTGTAAAGCTAAGTTATGAAAAACTTAAGCAGGAGGTTTTACTTCCCTGCATTGTTTTCTGGAGACAGCAACATTTTGTGGTAGTCTACAAAATAAAAAAAAATAAAGTATTTGTGTCTGACCCGGCACATAGTTTATTGGAATATTCAAAAGAAGAGTTTATTGAAAATTGGATTGGCAACGGTGCAAACGAAAAATCAAATGAGGGTATTTGCTTACTGTTAGAACCAACACACAACCTGAAAAAAGCGGAGCCGGATGACATCGAAAAAGAAAGAGGTTTTAAATTTTTATATCAGTATCTTTTCAGGTATAAAAGATTTTTACTGCAATTAATCTGCGGGTTGATTGCCGGAAGTTTAATCCAGCTTATTTTTCCTTTTTTAACTCAAAGTATAGTAGATGTCGGCATAAAAAATAAAAACATAAATTTTGTTTATCTTATCCTGGTTGCGCAATTATTTTTATTTGTGGGCAGAACAACAGTGGAGCTTTTACGGAGCTGGATACTTTTACATTTAAGCACCCGGATAAATATTTCCCTGATTTCTGATTTTTTTATTAAGCTGATGAATCTCCCGATTGCTTTTTTTGATGTTAAAATGACAGGTGACCTGATCTATCGCATTTATGACCATCAGCGCATCGAAAGACTTTTAACTAATACTTCCTTAAGTGTATTATTTTCTTTTTTTAACCTTATCATATTTGGCGCTGTTCTGGCCTGGTATAGTTTCAATATTTTCCTGATATTTCTGACAGGCAGCATAATTTATTTTGCCTGGATAACTGTTTTCCTGACCAGGAGAAAAGAACTCGATTATAAAAAATTCCGGATTCAAAGTGATGAACAAAGTAAAGTAATAGAACTTATTAATGGGATGCAGGAAATTAAATTGCATAATGCAGAAAAGCAGAAACGCTGGAGCTGGGAATTTTTACAGGCGCGCTTATTTAAGAGGGAAATCCAAAGCCTCAAGCTGGAACAAATACAAACTTCCGGGTCGGGTTTCATCAATGAATTAAAAAATATTTTAATAACAGTAGTATGTGCAAAATTAGTGATAGAAGGAAAAATTACGCTCGGAATGATGCTATCCGTTTCGTATATCATTGGGCAATTAAATTCCCCCATTCAACAGTTAATTGGTTTTATTTACTCGATGCAGGATGCTAAAATCGCTTTGGAGAGGCTATCTGAAATTCACAATAAAGAAGACGAAGAGGTTCATCCGGAAACTAAAATATACGAGATTGACGGGGATAGTGATATAAAACTAAATAAAATTTCTTTTCATTATACAGGAGCAACAGAGAAAATAATTAAAGATTTGAGCTTAACAATTCCTGCTAAAAAAATTACAGCTATTGTAGGTTCAAGCGGAAGTGGTAAAACTACCCTGATGAAACTATTGCTTAAATTTTATTTGCCGGATGAGGGCTTAATTAAGATTGGAAATATTGACCTGAATAATATTTCTCAAAAATCCTGGCGCGACAAGTGTGGTGTGGTCATGCAGGAAGGATACATTTTTAATGATACAATTGCTAATAATATTGCCATCGGGATTGACCGTATTGACCGAAAAAGACTTATTGAAGCAGTTGAAGTGGCCAATATCAGGGAATTTATTGAGAAATTACCCTTAGCCTACAATACCAAAATAGGAATGGAGGGAGTAGGAATGAGTACCGGGCAAAAACAAAGGCTTTTAATAGCAAGAGCAGTTTATAAAAATCCGGGCATTATTTTTTTTGATGAAGCTACCAGTGCTTTGGATGCGAAAAATGAACAAACTATTATTAAAAATTTAAATTCATTTTTTAAAGGAAAAACGGTTGTTATTGTCGCTCACAGATTGAGCACGGTGAAAAATGCAGACCAGATACTCGTGCTTGACAATGGAAAAATAATCGAAAAGGGCTCTCACCATGACCTTGTATCTTTAAAAGGAAATTATTTTAATTTAGTAAAGAATCAGTTAGAATTAGATCATTTGAACAATCATCATAGCATAACAGCTATTTCATGAATCAAGACAGGACAAACGAAATACGAAGTGAAGAAGTGCAGGAAATTTTAAGCCATTCGCCTCATTGGATAATTCGATGGGGACTCGCAATTTTCCTCTTTGGCTTAACCGTTATTATCTGCCTGATGTGTTTTATAAAATACCCTGAAAAAACCAATGCAAGAATTCTCCTGACTTTAAAAACCCTGGAAATAAAACCAGGGTTGGAAAAAGCTGAAAGCAAAAACACTAAAGCAATGCACAGAAAGGATCTTACCGGTTATTTTCTTTATGGCATAATTAAGCTTCAGGGTAATTCAGCCGGCAAAATAAAATCCGGAGAAAAAATTATTATTGCATTTGATAATTTCCCTTATAATAGAAACGGTTCAGTTGAAGGTTTGGTTAATTCTGTTTCTAAAACTTCAATAAACGGTTTATATTATATTAAAATCCTGTTTCCTGATGGGTTATTAATCTCTGACAGGCAAACTTCAGGATTAAAACCCAGAATGTTTGGTAATGCAATGCTCTTATCGCAAAAAGGCAGCATGCTTGATAAAATCTCAAATAAATTTATAAATCCCTGACCTCTTGCCACGGGCACTCACCTTAACAAATTTTTTGATTCACTTTGTTTTTCCTTTTCCGGTTTTTTTACTAACAGGAAATCTGCTTATCATGCTTTAGTATTCTTCTGGTGCAATTAATTTACCGCTCGTCAAAAATATTTACCGCTTGTCAAATATTGTTTCTGTTTAAAA
>DATEMK010000607.1:0-17689 GCA_035275625.1 Bacteroidia bacterium | reverse complement strand
ATCGGAAAAAATAAATTCGTAAGTGCAATTTATACCCGCACGAATCCCGCTTGTAAAACCAGAATCACTCACGGAGTCATCTTTTAGTTTATGAGTTACCGATTCATCATAGTGGACATCTATTCCAAAACCGATTGCTTTTTTCCTGTTGAATTGCTTAAGCCTTGCAGCGGACAAAATAAAAACATAATAATCCGGTCCGTAAACCGGGTAAATTTGTTTCACCCCTCCGGCAGCATAAATTGAATTGCGAATTTTTTTTTCAAATGGCGGTAAAGAATCCCTTATAAAGGGTTTGCCTTTCCCCAAACCATGAGTTATTCCCACTTTTACTGAAGCGACATTAACGCCAAGATTCGGGGTAGACAGGCTGCCGTTAGAAAAATGCGTAAGGCTTATGCCGGTATTCAAAAAAATTTTCTTCAATAGTTTTAACTTTAAATCTGTCGAAAAGCCAATAGCAGAATTCCAGCGTGAGCCAATAGCAATATTCTTATAATTATTATCTTTATTAAAAGGTTTTTCAATATAGCCGATTCCCCATCCGAAATTAAAGCTGAGTTTCGCCCTTTCATTTTTATTCAGAGGTAAATCAATAAAAGGAATAAGCGCCTGTCCTGTTCCAAGATGCTGCGGATTTCCAAGATCAATAAATAAATATTTCAGGCCCACAGCAGGATAATGATACAACTGCTGCCAGGTTTTTTTGCCAAACGTGTTTTTCCTTATTGCCAGCTCAAATGATTTTGTATGATCCTGCTGCAAGGGAACTATTGTTGTGCGGTGTGCAATGATAAATCCGTAATGGTAATTTGCAGAAATATCAAAGCTGCTTAAGGTGGAATCAGGCAAACTTGCTCCGTTTGTTTTCCCTGGACGAGAAATTAAAATGAATAAAATCGTAAGGAAATGTTTGTACAAGCCGGAATAGTTTACAACGTGCAAAAATATAGAAATTGAAATGATGGGTTGTTAAATTGTGAATTGCTGAGAAAACCCATTATTCGAACCATTTGCACTTTTATCAATTTAGCAATAGAGCAATTTAGCAATTTATTCATTAATAAATTATTGCTCCTCCGATTTGTTTCATAATATTTACTTTCGTAAACGAAAAAAAAGATAATAAGATGAATGAAAAGCTGAAAGCCTTTGAACGTTTATTAAACATCATGGATGATCTGCGGGCAAAATGTCCGTGGGATAAGGAACAGACTTTTGAAAGCCTTCGTCATTTGACCATTGAAGAGGTCTATGAACTGGGTGATTCAATTCTTGAAAATGATTCAGAAAAAATAAAAAAAGAATTAGGAGATATTTTGCTGCACATTATTTTTTATGCAAAGATCGCTTCAGAAAAAAACCTGTTTGATATTGCTGATGTGATTAACCGCGAATGTGAAAAGCTTATTCATCGTCATCCTCATATTTACGGAGATAAAGTAGTTGAAAGTGCAGAACAGGTTTCAAGAAATTGGGAACAATTAAAATTAAAGGAAGGAAATAAATCCGTTTTGGAAGGAGTTCCTGCCTCCCTGCCATCCATGGTGAAAGCAATGAGAATACAGGAAAAAGCGCGTTCCTCAGGATTTGACTGGGAAACAAAAGACCAGGTTTGGGAAAAAGTGCAGGAGGAATTAAATGAGTTTAAAAAGGAAGTGGAAAAAGGAAATAATGATAAAATAAAAAATGAATTCGGTGATTTGATTTTTTCGTTAATCAATTATGCGCGGTTTATTGATGTAAATCCCGAAGAAGCTTTGGAGCGCACAAATATTAAATTTATTAAACGGTTCAAATATCTTGAACATTCAGCCAATGAAAACGGAAAACAACTGCATGACATGACCTTAACAGAAATGGATAAAATCTGGGATGAGGCAAAGGCGAAAGGACTATGAATTTACCTTTTGAAAGTAAATTATAATTATTCTATTGACTCAAATGAATCTGATGTACAAAACCGTAAATCGCCAATCGTACATCGTATTTCTTATTGGTTTTCTTTAGGATTTGTTATTTTGTAAACAACAGCTGCCAAAACGCCTCCGGCTAAAGGTCCCACTAAATAAATCCATAAATATTCACAACTGCCGCCTCCTAACATTGAACTGACAAGTGTAGGGCCGATTCCTACTGCAGGATTAAAAGCCCCGCCTGAAACAGGTCCGCCTGCATAAGCCGAAGCTAAAATTGTAAAACCGATTGCCATGCCGTAATAAGAATTTCCGGCTACGTCTTTTGAAACGGCTACATTAAGCACCACCATTGCAAGAGCGAAAGTGAAGAACATTTCAACCAGCATGGGTTTAAAATTGTATTCGAAACCAGCAAGAGGCGCGGGTGCATTTGCGGTTCTTCCGAAAATAAAATAAAACATTAAAGCCGCGGCAATGGCTCCTATAACCTGGACAATCATGTAAGTGATTGCATCTTTCGATTCGATTTTTTTATTTATCCAGCAAGCCAGTGTCACTGCTGGATTGTAATGTGCGCCCGAAATATGTCCGCCCATATAAACCATTACCATCAGCATGGTTCCGATGGCAAGAGGAGCAAAAGGAGTTCCCCCGCCAGCCCATATTTGAGGGTCGTTGGTGGTTAATGCAATAACAAAAACAAGAAAGAAGGTGCCGATAAATTCAATGATGTATTTTCCCATTGTTGTAGAGTTTAAGGTTTAAGGTTTAAGGTTTAAGTCAATTTTGTGTAAAAATAGAAATTGAATTCAAAACAGCAAATCACTTTTTCATTATTTACTTTTGCGAACTTATTGATTTTCTTCACGGCTTGACATTCTTAGCTCAAAAACAACTTCAAACTTCAAACCTTAAACCTTAAGCTTTCCATGCAATTACATCCTGGCGACAAAGCTCCATTATTTAACATGTTTGATTCCGACAGGCAACCTGTTTCACTTGAATCATTCAGAGGACACAATGTAGTATTGCATTTTTACCCGGCTGCATTTACAAGCACTTGCACCAAACAGCTTTGTACCGTGCGTGATGATCTTTCTTTTTACAATGACCTGGATGCAAAAGTCATCGGTATCTCTACCGATTCTCTGTATGTTTTGAAAAAATACAAAGAAGAGCAAAATCTTAATTTTACCTTAGCTTCTGATTACAATAAAGAAGTTTGCGGAATGTATGGAGCACAGTACGAACTTTTTAATTATGGTATGAAAGGGACAGCAAAACGTGCCGCTTTTGTCATTGATAAAAAGGGTATTATTCAATATGCAGAAGTTCTTGACAACGCAAGCGGGCTTCCCGATTTTGATTTAATTAAAGAAACATTGAAAAAGCTGGACGCTTAACGAAATTATGGCAATAATTAACCTGTTCCTTTATTTCAAAAATTTATTCCCTTCATTGTTTTTGAAATGCAGACTCTAAGTAAATTGCTGGTACAAATTTTTACTGTTAAGCAGAAGGGCTTTTTTGCGGCTTTGTTCATTCAAAATTAGGGTTAAAATCTTCTATAGGGCGACATCCGGATAAAATTTCAAAATGATCATTCCCCAAACCAATAAAAAACGCGTCCTGATAGCAGGAGGAGGTTTTGGCGGCATTCAACTTGCCAAACGGCTTAGCCAAAAGCTGTTCCATGTAGTGATGATTGACAAAAATAATTTTCATACTTTTCAACCACTGCTTTACCAGGTGGCAACAGGAGGATTGGAACCTGATTCTATTGCATATCCCATACGAAAAATATTTGCGCGGAGAAAAAATTTTGTTTTCCGGATGGCTGAAGCAATTGAAGTAAAAAGCGATCAGCATATTCTCCTTACTTCTATCGGGGAAATCCCTTATGATTTTCTTGTTATTGCAACAGGCAGCACAACAAATTATTTTGGCAATAATGAAATTCAGAACAATTCAATTTCCTTAAAAGGTGTCACGGATGCTTTGGATTTACGCAGTCTTATACTTCAGAATTTTGAAAAGATGCTGACTGAGCCAAATGAAGCTGAAAAATCAAAATACCTGAATATTGTAATTGCGGGCGGGGGCCCCACTGGTGTGGAAACTGCCGGTGCACTGGCGGAATTAAAAAAACACGTTTTGCCTAATGATTATCCTGAGCTTGATTTTAATTGTTTAAACATTCATGTGATTGAAGCCGGTGAAAAAATTCTCAGTACAATGTCTTCACAGGCTTCCCGTAAATCAAAAGAGTTTTTATTGAAAATGGGAGTAAAGGTTTGGCTTAAAACAAAAGTGGATTCGTACATTGACAATATGGTTACTTTAAATGACGGGCAAAAAATTGATTGCAACATTTTTATCTGGACAGCTGGTGTAATGGGAAACATTATTAAAGGAATTTCAAACGACCTCATTTTAAAAGGCAATCGTTTCAAAGTGGATGTTTACAACCGGCTCACAGGTTATGAAGATATATTTATTATCGGAGACGCTGCTGCTATGACAGATGAAGATGGTAATCCTGCTGCAAATCCTATGGTAGCACCGGTTGCAATCCAGCAGGCAAAAAACCTTGCACGAAATTTAAACGGTAAAAAATCATCTTGGAAAAAATTTTATTATCGTGATTTAGGAACCATGGCAACCATTGGAAGAAACAAAGCTGTTGCGGATTTTAAAATAATAAAACTCCAGGGAATCATCGCATGGTTTATCTGGATGTTTGTTCACCTGATGTCAATAGTTGGTTTCAGAAACCGCGTGATTGTTTTTATTAATTGGGTATGGAATTATTTCAGTTACGATCGTGCAATACGCTTAATCATCCGGCCTTACAAAAAGAAACGGGAAGCTGAAGAGGTTTCCTGATTTCCCTGCAGGCTTATTTGTATTATTGCATTCCATTTGGAGCGTATGAAACATGAAGCCACAAAAAACCCTTTTAACATTATTGTCATTGTAGCCGCGCTCGGTTATTTTGTTGACATATATGACCTCATTCTTTTCAGTATTGTGCGTGTTCCAAGTTTAAAAGCGCTTGGAGTTTCAACTGAGAATTTGCTCACAGAAGGGACAAAGCTGATTAATGCACAAATGTGGGGTATGCTTGCCGGTGGATTGCTTTGGGGAATTATGGGAGATAAAAGAGGGCGCGTTTCCGTTTTGTTCGGATCTATTATTCTTTATTCAGTTGCTAATATTTTCAATGCTTATGTTACAAGCATCGGGATGTACAAATGGATGCGATTCATTGCCGGTGTAGGATTAGCCGGTGAATTGGGTGCCGGAATTACTTTAGTAAATGAAACAATGACTAAGGAACATCGCGGATACGGAACCATGGTGGTGGTTGCTTTCGGAGTGCTGGGGGCAGTGCTTGCAAATATTGTAGCTAAATTCGGATGGGAACAGGCGTATATTATTGGCGGAATCATGGGGCTTGCTTTGCTTGTTTTAAGGATCGGAGTTTATGAGTCAGGTTTATACCACTCCGTTAAAGAATCAAAAATTTCAAGAGGTAATTTTTTTATGCTGTTTAAAAACATGGATCGCTTTCTGCGGTACCTGAGTTGTATCGCGCTTGGCGTCCCGATCTGGTACATGATAGGAATTCTTATTACGTTTTCACCGGAGTTTGCAAAAGAATTAGGAATTGAAAACATCCAGGCAGGAAGTGCAGTAATGTACTTCTATCTCGGAACCTCATTCGGTGATTTCATGAGCGGTTATCTGAGCCAGGTCTTTAAAACAAGAAAAAAAATACTTCTTGCATATTTAATTATTTCGGTAGTGGTCATTCCATTTTATCTCTATTCACATGGAATCAGCCCTGTTATGTTTTACATTATTTGCGCCCTTCTTGGAATTGCTTCAGGATATTGGGCCGTTTTTGTAACGATTGCCTCTGAACAGTTTGGAACCAATTTGCGATCCACCGTCACTACTACAGTTCCTAATTTTGTGCGTGGTTCGCTCGTGCTTCTGACGTTGCTGCTTGAGGTATTAAGGGAAAAAATGGGGTTCGACCTGGTAACCAGCGCACTTTTTGTGGGAGCCATTGCCCTCCTGTTTGCATTTCTGTCTCTTTTAGGAATGTATGAAACGTATGGCAAGGATTTGAATTATGTAGAAGATTAACATCAGCAAAAAAATGCTTTCAAAAAAAACACTCATCATCGGAGCTTCTGAAAAAGAATGGCGATATTCTTTTCTTGCTGTAAACAAATTATTGGATCATGGGCATGAAGTGGCTGCACTTGGTGTGCGAGAAGGAAAGATAAGGGAGGTTAATATTGAAACAGGATTTCCTGAAATTAAAGACGTAGATACTATTACACTTTATCTTTCTGAAAAAAATCAAAAAAGCTATTACGATTATATTTTAAAGCTAAAACCCAGCAGAATTATTTTTAATCCGGGTGCAGAAAATAAAGAGCTGTGGGAAATTGCTGAAAAAAATGGAATTGAACCTGTTGATGCATGTACATTGGTGCTGTTGTCAACCGGGCAGTTTTAAATAAAAAAGCCCGGAAAACTTTCGCTCTCCGGGCCAACCTTCATAAAACTAACCACTTATTTTGATAACACTTTATTTGGATTTTCCGCTTTGCGGACCAAAGGCTTTTTCGGAATCTTTGTCCCGGAATGTGCCCTTGAATTATAAACCGGTTTTGTTCTTTTTTCACAATAACGAACTTTTTTTACGTCCTTTTTTTCATCAGCAGGAGCAACTGCAGCCGCTGATGGTGCGGTATTGTTTTGTTTTCCCGCAGCATTATTCTGTGCAAAAAGAATGTTGGAGATGATAAGAGAAAGAAATGTTAAAATAAATTTCATTTTTAATTTACTGAATTAATAAGCACAAATTTGTGACTTTTGAAATGAAAAAACTGTGAAGGGTGCTAAAGGGCTATGCAACAGGAAATGACAGGATAAAAGAACTGCCCGAATTAATTTCGGAACGAACTTCAATTTTTATATTATGAAAATTAGCGATGGTCTTAACAATGGGAAGACCAAGGCCATAACTGTTATCATCACCTTTTTTTAATTTCTTAAAGCGGTCAAAAACAGAGTCCACCTGGTTTTTCTCAATGCCAATGCCTGTATCGGCTATTTCAAGAAGATACCGCTGATCTTTTTTTCTGCCGGTTATCGAAATGCTGCCGTTCTCTTTATTGTATTTAATGGCGTTATTAATAAGATTGAAAAGAAGTGTATGCAATAATGATTTATTACACGGAGAAAAGGTGAAATCATCATACACAAGCTTTTTCAGTTCAATATTTTTTTGATGCAAACGATCTTCAATCTCTGATACCACTTCATCCACCAGGCTATTAATTTCCACTGTTTCATTTTTGAGATACTGGGCATTTTCAATTTTTGAAATCAGCAAAAGCGCTTTAATAATTTTGCTAAGGCGGTTTAATGTCTTCTGCGATTCAATGATTTTATCAGAAACTTCGTGGGGAGTATTTGCATCTTCCACAATGTTTTCAAGGCGATTATTCAAAATGGAAATAGGTGTAAGCAGTTCATGAGAAACATTAGAAATAAATTCTTTTTCTATGGCAAAAGCATCTTTTACTTTTTTCATCAGGTCATTAATACTTTCATCAAGATAATTAAACTCATCAGTAGAACTTTTGACAGGAGTGAAATCATAAGTGGTCGGATCTTTAGTTGCTCTTAATTTAGCTGAAACAATTTTGTTGAAGGGCTTTAACATAATCTGAACAAAGCCTATATCCGCAAAAACAGAAATAAGAACAACAAAAATCATCGTCCAGATGGTGAATTTACTGATCACGCTCTTTAGCTGGTCAATCGTGCTTAATCCTTCACCGATAAATAATTCGTACCATTGATTGTGATACAAAAAAGGCTGCCTGATAACACGATGTTCCTGCTGATCGGTCTGTTCTATGTTCCATATTTGGTTTTCCAGGGAGGCAGATGGAATAACGTTAGGATTTACTTCCAGCGGTGTAATATGAACAAACTCTTCCTTAAAAATATTATAATCATCGTAGCTGCAGCTCTCATCTAATAAGGCCGGGTCCAAACCCCCGATTGAAATTTTTTTTATAATCATATCCTTACGGGCATTCAGGCGATTGTCAATGTGTGTGTAAACAGTTTTTTGGACAATCAAAGGCATTATAAGCCCGAAAGCGAGAATTATCATCGCTTTAATGAAAGCGCTGTAAATGGCAAATTTTAATTGGAATTTCAACTTAAGGATTTTTTTATCTTGTTGCGAAGTTGAAGACCTATGGTGAAAAAGGAATGAAAGAATGGGATGTACGATTTTGATCCCGATACATCGGGACAAGTTGTACGATTTACCCGAGGGCTCCTTCGGAGCAAATTACAATTGTTATTGCTTAATCGTTAACCCGGAGACTGCCAACTGCCGCTATATGTTAAAACGATATCCAATCCCTCTCACTGTTTCAAACCATTCAATACCTCCGTGGGTAGAAAGTTTTTTACGGAGATTTTTTATATGCACATCAATGTAGTTGGAATCATAATCATCTTCCAGGACATCGCCCCAGATATGCTCTGTAAGCTGCATCCGGGTAAGCACACGGTTACGGTTCAGTGCAAGGTAATGCAGCAGGTCAAATTCTTTTTTAGTAAGATTAACAAGGGTTCCATTGAAATGTACCGTTCGGTTATTTATATCCATCAGGAAATCTTTTATCTGCATGGTATTTGATTTCAATCCATGCTTCCTTCTTAAAATTGCCTGCATGCGCGATTGCAACTCCATCAGTGAAAATGGTTTTGCAAGATAATCGTCAGCCCCGAGGTCAAGCCCTTTTATTTTATCATCCGTCCCTCCTCTTGCTGTAAGGATGATAAAGGCCGATTCGCTTCCGCCATCTTTGGCTTCTTTCAATACAGTTAATCCGTCCATGTCCGGCAGGCCCAGGTCGAGCAAAACAAAATCATAATTGTTTACAAAAATTTTTTCTGATGCACTTTTACCATTAAATGCAACATCACAATGATAGTTTTGTTTTGTGAGATAAATTTCAATTTCGTGGGAAAGGCTTTTTTCATCTTCTACAATGAGTACGTTCATATTTTGAGTGATTAAGTGATTTAGAAATATGGAGATTAATTATTTTACGGATTCATCAATACTTTTCAAAATTAATTCACAGGAATTAATTATGCAATCATTATTTATAATCAATGGAGGAGCAATACGCATTTTGTTCTCTGCAAATAAAAACCAATCCGTAATGACTCCGTTTTCAATACATCTTTTAATTATTCTTTTATTTGTACCGGCATTTTTAAATTCGACAGCAAGCATCAGTCCTTTACCTGAAATATTTTTTATCTTCGGATGCACCAGCTTTTCTCTGAACAGCTTTTCTTTTTCTTCAACTTCTGTTTTTAAATTCATTTCGGAAATTATTTTCAATGTTGCAAGACTTGCTGCGCAACTTACAGGATGCCCTCCGAAAGTTGTGATGTGACCAAGCGCAGGATTATTGGTTAAGCAATTCATAATTTCTTTTGATGAAATAAATGTGCCTATCGGCATTCCTCCTCCCATTCCTTTTGCAAGCACTAAAACATCAGGAATGAAATCGTACTGCTCAAAAGCAAACATAGTTCCAGTTCTTCCGAAGCCGGTTTGTATTTCATCTGAAATTAATAATGTTCCCGTTTCATCGCATCGCTGGCGCAATGCATGGTGGAAATCTTTTTCAGGTACAATTGCTCCCGCTTCGCCCTGGATTACTTCAGCTGCAACACAAGCTGTTTTTTTTGTGATATGCTTTAAATCATCTTTATTATTGAATTCAATAAAACGGATACCAGGCAACAACGGGCGAAAAGAATTTTTAAAATATTCGTTGCTCATTAAGCTCAATGCTCCCTGGGTACTTCCATGATAAGCATTTTTGAAAGCGATGATTTCCGTTCTCCCGGTAAACCGTTTGGCTAATTTCATAGCCCCCTCAATCGCTTCAGTCCCTGAATTCACGAAATAGCATGAATTAAAATTTTTGGGCAAACAATCACTCAGCGCTTTTGCAAGCAAGGTTTGAGGAGACTGAATATATTCTCCATACACCATCAGGTGCATATACTGATCTAACTGTTTCTTTATCGCCTTCACCACTTGAGGATGACGATGGCCGACATTGCTTACCGAGATGCCTGAAATGAGATCAACATATATCTTTTCATTGATGTCTGTCAATTCCACACCTTCTGCTTTTATTATTTCAAGCATGAGGGGATCATCACTCGTTTGTGCAACATGATTTAAAAATAACTGGCGATGGGTGAGCATGAGACAAATGTAATCAAGAATGAATAATGCGAACTCCCGGCCAGGCCGGTAAAATAAAAAAGGGAAGAATAATTTCTTCCCTTTTTATCTTTTTTATTGCCCGTCAGATCCCGGTGGCGGATTTTTCCGGTCGCCCCTTTCACCGCGCCTTTCCTGTATTTTTTTCAAAAGCTCCCGTTTAAATTCTTCTTCAGTCCTGTAAAGTATCGCAACTTTCTTTATCGGCAGAACCTGTTTAAACTGGGAGTGATATTTTTTCATAATATCCAATTCATTCTGACGGAATACGATTTCATTGTCTACAATTTTTTCAACGTCTTTATCATTCATCTCCGTAAAATCTTTCTTTGCATCTTTTATCTCGCCTCTTCTTGCAGTCCGGATTTTTTCAAGTTCATCCTGGAACTGGTTGTAAACAGGCCAGAAAGTTTTTGCTTCTTCAGGCGATAGATTCAGCCTGCGGGTCAGGAATCCGACTTTCATCGCTTCGATTTCTTCCTTGCGCTCGCCATCTTTCATCATTCGTTTTGGCTGAGCTATACTGATTGAAGTTATTGAAATCAGCGAAATCATTAAAATAATTTTAAAAGTTTTCATTTTACAATTCATTTTCAATTATAGAAATATCTGTTTGGTTGTCTAATAAATAATTTTCTATTTCAGTATTACTTTCGTTTGACTTGTCTGCATTTGCACCAGATAAATAGGCATCAATTAAATCGCTTTCGTCAAACTGTGCAATATAATTTGAATTATTCAAATCATCATAAGAAAGAATAATTTCCCGGTCTGTTGCTGCCGGGTGCTGGTTGAAGTAAACGACACCTGATGTAAGCGCGGCTGCAAACACAAGCATGGCAACAACATATTTTGGCTGGAAAACATTTTTTAGAAAAATAATCCATGCCGGTTTTGATCTTTGTGAAGTGATTCTTTCAGTAATGATTGTCGGAAATGACTCAAAATACCCGTCAGGAACTTTGAAAGGATTTTCCCGGCTCATGTTTTTGAGAAGCGGTGAATCTTTCAGTTCATCATCAGTGTAATCATTTGTATCCATTTGAAATTCCCTTTTATTCTGATTTAATGCTTTGATGCTTTGTTTATTAAAAGGTTTAATCTTCAGTGAGGTATTTTTCAATTTTTTTAACAGCATGATGAAAGGATGCTTTTAATGCCCCGACAGATGTATCAAGTATTTTTGACATCTCCTCGTATTTTATGTTGTCAAAATATTTCATGTTAAAAACGATACGCTGCTTTTCAGGCAATGTAAGAATCGCTTTTTGCAGTTTCATCATCATTTTGTCACCGCTGAAATTAGTATCTGAAGACAGGTTAGCGGCTAATTCATATTCAACATCACCCAAAGGTATAAGGAATTTTGTTTTTTTCTGTTTCAGGAAAGTAAGGGATTCATTGGTTGCAATCCTGTACAGCCATGTGTATAATTGCGAGTCTTCACGAAAGTTATCCAGGCCTTTCCATGCCTTGACAAAAGTATTTTGTGAAACGTCATGCGCGTCATCGTGATCAATGACAATTTTACGGATATGGTAATAAAGTTTTTGCTGGTATTTTCTGACAATCAAATTAAAAGCATAATTGCGTGTATTTTCATTTCTGAACTGCCGGAGTAATTCACTATCGCTGTATTCCGTCATTAAAAGGGGTTTAGGATTTCGGAGGAGGGTTCACTATTTTCAGCAAACTATAATCTTTAAAAGCCCTTAAGCATGAATGCCCACTCCATTCCCGATATTTTTTCTTGCCATTACTTTTTCTGCTGCAGCAACAATGTTTGAAGATGTCAATCCATATTTTTCAAGCAACTGCTCCGGGGTTCCGCTCTCGCCAAAAGTATCATTCACCCCGATAATTTCAACAGGGGCAAGGTAATTCCCTGAAAGTACGTGGCAAACCGCATCTCCCAGCCCGCCATTCACCTGGTGTTCTTCGGCAGTCACTGCGCATTTTGTTTTTTTCACAGACTTTAAGACAGCCTTTTCATCCAAAGGTTTAATAGTGTGAATGTTTATTATTTCCGCATCAATTCCCATTTCAGCCAGTTTCATTCCCGCTTCGATAGCTTTCCAGACCATGTGACCGGTTGCGAAAATGCTTACGTCATTTCCCTCATTCATCACTACTGCTTTTCCGATTTCAAATCTTTCGTTTGCCTCTGTAAACACGGGCCACGATGGGCGGCCAAACCGTAAATAAACAGGACCAATATGGTTGGCGATGGCAATAGTTGCCGCTTTTGTCTGGTTATAATCACACGGACAAATCACTGTCATATGTGGCAACATGCGCATCATTCCGATGTCTTCAAGAATCTGGTGAGTGGCACCGTCTTCACCTAACGTCAAACCTGCATGTGATGCACAGATTTTTACATTTTTATTTGAGTAGGCAATGGACTGGCGAACCTGGTCGTACACTCTTCCAGTAGAAAAATTTGCAAATGTTCCTGTAAAAGGAATTTTGCCGCCAATGGTAAGCCCTGCTGCAATTCCCATCATATTTGCTTCTGCGATACCCACCTGGAAAAACCGGTCCGGAAATTCTTTTTGAAATGCATCCATTTTAAGCGAACCGGTAAGGTCAGCGCAAAGCGCAACAACATTGGGATTTGTTCTTCCTAATTCAAGCAATCCCGCTCCGAACCCGGAACGTGTGTCTTTTTTTTCTGTAAAAGAATATTTTTTCATTTATTAGCTTTTGGTTTTTAGCTTTTAGCGATTAGTGTTTTTGTTTTTTTTGACTTGATACTTGATACTAACTTCAAAATACATTTACAGAAATAGAACTTCCCGAAGCAATCCTGAACATTTTGTCAACCGTATAGATACTTTCTCTTGAATTTTTTGAACGGAAGATCACCCTGTATTTTCCGGGTTGAAGCACTACACTTTCTTTTGTCTGGTTTTCGTCCATGCTGTAAATCCATTTCAGGCGGTTGTTTTCTTCCACATAAATGCTTCCATAACCGGGATTGTTTGAAAGCAAAGTTACAATTCCCGGTTTCGGAATTTCCACGGTGGTCGTCTTGCTTTGTGAAATCTCCACATTATTTACAAACATTTCCGGCAAGGTGAGAATTTCAAGATCATAAGTTCCGACAATGTATTTTTCTTTAAGGTTGAATGATTGCACATGCAGTGTTTTTGTTTCGTCATGTTTGCGGACAATTGCCTGGAGGTTCCTGTATTCGGTTGAACCATCCAGTTTTAATAGCAAATCTCCCTGCGGAGTTTCTATGCCAACAATGGTATGCTTTCCGGGAGTAACTTTCACGCTGTCTTTTTTTACAGGGGGTAATGTGTGCACTACAATATTATAGATGCTCAGTGGATCAACTTTCAACGTATCAGGATAACCCTTTGCGTTCATGGTGTGAACAAAGTCATACCGGATTGCTCCTGAGAGTTTGTCGTAAAAAGTCATACCGGCATTTGTTTCAGTTGGTTTGCCGTAAGCATCCAATAAATTCACCTGCATGGTTGTATTGTTTAATGCCTGTGAAATAACAACACTCAGCACTGTACGAAAAGAAGTCTCCTCCGCAGCATCATAATAAGTTCCCACACATTCAAATGATTTTGCAAAATCTTTATTCATTCCCAAACCTATAACAAATGGTTTCAGAACAATTCCCTTTTTCTGTAATGCATAAGAAACCGCACATGGGTCTCCATTGCATTCTTCAATTCCATCAGTAATCAGAATGATAATATTTCGTGATGGATCATCCGGAAAATCTTTTCCGCATTCCAGCAAAGACGCAGCAATAGGAGTTGTGCCGCTCGGTTGAATTTCATTCAGCTTCTTTTTTATTTGAAAGGAATTCATTCTGCCGAACGGGACTTCGAGACGGGTATCATCGCAATCTTGTGGTGGAAATTTTTTGGTGTGGCCATACACTCTTAACGCCAATTCAAGATTATCCACACGCTGCAGGCTGTCCACCATTTCTGACAAAAGCTTTTTTGCAATTTCAAATTTCGTATTGCTTTGCCATTTGACAATCATGCTTTGTGAATCATCAAAAAGAAAAAGAATGCGTGTGAGTTGTTTCGGTTGTTCGGGCGGCTTTTGCTGCGCAATTGATAACAATGAGAAAAGAGAAAAGAGAACAATATAAAACGTGAAACGATTCACGTTAGCCAACTTTAAACTTTGTCCCTCCTCAGGAGGGATGAACTTTGAATTCATCAATAGTCTCCGATCGTTTCCGGAAGTTGTTCCAATGCTTTTTTCAATTGATCATCATTAGGAGCTATGCCATGCCATTTATGTGTGTGCATCATGAAATCAACGCCATTGCCCATAATAGTTTTCATAAGGATAACGACAGGCTGACCTTTTCCTGTATGTTGCTTTGCAAGTTTTAACGTGGAAATGACTTCTTCAATATTTGAACCGTCCATTTCAAACACTTTCCATCCGAATGCTTCCCATTTGGGTTTTAATTCGCCAATAGGTAAAACATCTTTCGTTGCCCCGTCAATCTGCTGACCATTCACATCTACTGTTGATATAATATTATCCACTTTGTGAGCGGCAGCAAACATAATTGCCTCCCAAATCTGACCTTCTTCCAGCTCGCCATCACCATGCAGACTGTAAATAATGTTTGAATCGTTGTTTAATTTTTTTGCAAGAGCTGCTCCGACAGCAACAGATAATCCTTGCCCCAGTGAACCTGATGCCACACGAACTCCGGGCAATCCTTCATGAGTAGCAGGATGTCCCTGCAAACGGGAGCTTATTTTTCTGAATGTGGATAGCTCCTTTACATCAAAATATCCTGACCGGGCAAGAACACTGTACCATACGGGTGAAATGTGCCCGTTTGAAAGGAAGAACACATCTTCCCCAATTCCATCCATGCTCCAGGGTTTTGGTTTGTGTTTTAAAATTTCGAAATACATGGCGACAAAGAATTCGGTACAACCGAGAGAACCTCCCGGGTGCCCGCTTTGTACGGCATGTACCATGCGGACGATGTCTCTCCGCACTTGCGTGCATAAGGCTTTTAATTGGTCAGTTGAAGGCATGAAAGTAGTTTGAAGTTTAAAGTTTAAGGTTTGAGGTTGTAAAACTCGTTAAATAATATTGGATGCGAAAATGAAATTATCAACAGTATGTTAATAGAATTGATAAACTGTGTTTATGAAACGTGTACTAAGAAAAGTTTAAGGAAATTTTCTGTAAATTTCTTTTCTATGAGCAAAAATTGTCAGGAATACATTGTTATTAACAAGAAAAAATCCCAGTCTGTAATCGCCAATTCTAATCCGGTAGGCGTTTGAAGAGCCCGATAATTTTTTTATTCCCGGTACTAAGCTAATGGTTGTACAGTTTTCAATTTTCTTAATAACTTTTTCAACTTTGGTTGCAAGAGATTTGTGTTTAATACGGCTTAAATCTTTATTAAAAGAAGAAACAGCAACAACATTCATAAAAGTTATTTAACTTTTTTAAGAATATCATAAGATTTTGAAATCGGAAAAGTTTTTTCGTTTTTTCGTTCTTCCATGATTGCAAGCAATGCAGCATCTTCTTTGAGAGTTTCATTTAGTATTCGCGCTTTAAAATTTAATTTTTTAGCGAGATCCATAAATAATTTTGCGGAAGAATTTTCATCTACATGAATAAGTATTGTTTTCATTTTAATTTTCTTTGAATAGTAAACAATGTAAAATTAACAAACTTTTACAGAGTATTGTTTAGCCGAAAGCTGAGAAACGTATTTTTGCACGATGAGAATTTTTCCTGAAACGTCTTTGCTTACCACAGAATTTGAAAAAATCAAAGAACTGGTTTCTTTTCATTGTATTGGTGCATTGGGAAAAAGAAAACTGGATGAGATCCAAATTTCTTCCGATATTGATGTAATTAATCTTTTGCTTGCTAAAACAAATGAGTTCAAACAGCTCATTGCTGCTTCCGAAGTTTTTCCAACGGATAACTATAAAGATATTTCCAAAGAATTAAACTTATTGAAAATTGAAAACAGTGTTTTATCATCTGAACAATTTATCAATATCCTAAAAATAACATTTACCATTCGTGACCTTTTCAGATTTTTTGAAACGAATGCCGCCAAGTATCCGCAGCTTTTTTCTGTTCTTGAAAATGTAAGGTTTGAAAAAAATATCATCACTGAAATTGAAACTGTTTTTGATGAAGAAGGAGTTGTGCGTTCAACGGCATCTGCAGAACTTGCACGAATCAGGAGAACTTTACAGAGGAGCAGGGTGGAGGCAGACCGGATTTACCAGGCGGTGATAAATAAATACCGGAAAGAAGACAAGCTTACCGAATCAGAACAAAGTTCCCGGAACGGAAGAAGGGTGATTTCGGTTTTTGCAGAGCAGAAAAGAGCGTTGAAAGGAATTGTGCATGATGTTTCAACAACCGGAAAAACAGTTTTTCTTGAACCCGAGGAGGTGATTGAAATCAATAATTCAATTTTTAACCTTGAACAGGAAGAGCGTTTGGAAATTCAAAGGATATTAAGAGAGCTTACTTCTTCGTTAAGAAAATACCATTCGCTTTTAAGTCAATACATGGAAGTGTTGAGTGAATTTGATTTTACAAGAGCAAAGGCATTGTTCGCAATTGTGTCTGATGCACATTTGCCTCACATCGTGAATAAATCCTGTATTGAATTAAAAAATGCAAAACATCCGCTGCTGTATGTTTACAATAAAGAAAATAAAAAGCAAACTATTCCTTTTGATTTAAGATTAAATGAACAACGCATTCTCGTTATCAGCGGACCGAATGCAGGCGGAAAAACGGTTTGTATGAAAACAATCGGTTTGCTGCAAATGATGCTGCAATCAGGAATGCTGGTTACTGCTGATGAAAACAGCACGATGGGAATTTTTGAACATCTTTTAGTGGACATTGGCGATTCTCAATCGCTTGAATATGAATTGAGCACTTACAGCTCACGATTACAACATGCAAAAGTTTTTTTAGAGCGCAGCAATGAAAAAAGTTTGTTTCTCATTGATGAATTTGGAACGGGCACGGATCCCAACCTTGGCGGTGCATTGGCTGAATCAATTTTGGTGGAGCTGAATAAGAAAAAAGCTTTCGGCATTATCACAACACATTATCTTAATCTTAAAGTGATGGCTGATAAAACTCCCGGCATCATTAACGGTTCGATGGCATTTGATGCAAAGAATTTAAAACCGCTTTACAGGCTAATGATTGGAAAGCCGGGCAGCTCTTATACATTTGTTGTTGCTGAACGCAGCGGGTTGCCTCAATCGGTTATCCAGCGCGCAAAAAGCAAGGTGGATAATAAAAGCCTTGTGCTTGAAAAATTATTGAACGATGTGGAAAAAGAAAAATCCGTTTTGAAAAAAAAGCTGGATGATGTTTCTGAAAAAGAAAAAAGGTT
>DATEMK010000606.1:0-14541 GCA_035275625.1 Bacteroidia bacterium | reverse complement strand
CCTGTCAGGCGTTCTGTATTTTCTTTTTTATCTTTTACATAATAAATAGTTTGCCCGTTGCCTGTTACATCAATTCTGTAAAGTTTGTTATCCGAAAAAAAACCGGTCATGTTTTTTCCGCGAACCTGGTTGAATCGCTGTGAATCTACTTTTGATGTGATAAAAGAAGTGTTGTAAAGATTCATCCTGTCAATATTTGAATTGGCGGTTTGAAGATTGATAGAGTCTGCGGTCAATTGATTTTCATTATTCCATAAAACAGGGTCCACATAAAAACGAATAGTGGAATCTGATGATGAATAAACTAACGAATCGCATTTGCCCTGTAAATCAGATTTGAAAATTCTGCAATGGTGATAAGCGTAATATGTTTTTTGATTTGTGACAGAATCCCATGTTGCGAATAATGTATCCGCATGAAGGAACATGGAATCGTCATCCATAATTTGTGTAAGCATTGTTTTTCCCGTTACCACTGACTGCTGCTGTTGCCCAAGGTACTTTGCATAATCACCGTTGACAATTGTTTTATTATCCACATCAAAAACCTGCACATTTCTGAATGCTTCTCCTTCTCCTTTTTGATTGTCATACAACAGGCTGTCACCTGTGAGCCGTTGGTTTTTTGACTGGATAAAAGCTTTTTTGCTGAAATAAGATCTTTCCGTTTCTGTGTTGTACCATCCGTACTCGCAAAAAATTAATGTGCTGTCTTTGCCTTTTGAATCAATTGTGGTTGGTCCGAAAAAAAAAGCGGTTTTTGTAACGGTGTTGTATCTCAGCGTATCACTTTCCAGCGTGTACTGCGGGTTATTCAGCACAACGGAATCTTTGAAGAAAAGCATTTTATCTCTTGTAAAATAATATCCTTTTGTACTGGTGAGAATATTATTTCCATCCACAATTTTTCCACCGTTAAAATAATCTGCTGTTTCATTTTCTGTATTGTAGTTCAGGTTATCCGTTGTAAGCACCATTTTTTTATCCGTCATCCGCACATTATTAAAAAGCTGTGCAATGCTGGTGTTGCCATCATACTTTAATAAATCCCCATATACATTTACCGTATCTCCCTGGTTAATGTGAATATTTCCGAAAGCATCAAAACGGTTTTCATCACTGAAACGGTAAGCGCTGTCGCAATTCATCAGCACATTGTCGTGCTTGAATTGCACATTTCCAATCAATCGAAAAACATTTTTGCCAAGTGATTCATCGCCTTCCAATGTATTTGCATTGATAAGTTCAACTTTTGTTTTTTTTTGAGAAAACGAAATAACCGGTAAAAGCAGGAAACAAATCCAAATACAATAAAAAAGATGCACAACTTTTGTTTTCACGGGGTGAAATTAGGAAGAAAAAAGTTTTTGTTTCTTTTCGAAAAATTATAGTTAAAATAACCGGGTAGACAAGCAAATTGCTTTTTTATCTGGCAGAATTGCTTTTATAAAAAAATTATGTAGATTTGTGATACAAAATCAATATTTAAAAACATAACGCTATGAAAAAAATATTAATCTCTGCAGCATTCATTTTGATTTCGATACCAGGATTTTCACAGGACGATAAAATAGCTGGCGGTGTTGTCCTGGAGGAAACTGTCTATACCCAGGTTGAAGTAATGCCGCAATTCAGCGATGGAGGTGATGCCGAATTGAAGAACTATCTGCAAAACAATCTTAAATATCCTGTTGAAGCCAAAGAAAAAAAAATTAAAGGGACCGTATTCGTTTCATTTGTTGTTGACAAAACGGGCAAGGTGCGCGATGCTAAAATTCTGAGAGGAGTTGGTTATGGCTGTGATGAAGAGGTTCTTCGAATCTTAAGCACCATGCCCGACTGGATTCCCGGTAAACAAAAAGGAGTTGCTGTGAATGTTCAATATAATTTACCTGTCAACTTTACTTTATAGTTCTTAATTTTTCGCTTAAGAAAGAATTATAGTCTGAAAAAATTAAACGCTCACTACATCTGCATTTCTTATCAAAGTTTGCTTCCTGTCAGGTCCCACAGAAACAATAATAACAGGCAACTCTAATTCTTTTTCGAGATACGCAATATAATCATTCAGCTCTTGCGGTAAAAGTTCAGGATTAGTAATATTATCCAAATCAGTTTTCCAGCCTTTATGCTCTGAAAAAACAGGCTCTATATTTTCATGCACTACATCAAACGGCATGTAGTCAATTGTTTTGCCTTTATATTTATAATGTGTGCAGACTTTTATTTTTTCAAACCCGCTCATCACATCGGGTTTCATCATGATAAGTTTGGTCACGCCATTAAGCATGATGGCATATTTCAAAGCAGGTAAATCTAACCAGCCGCATCTGCGGGGACGGCCTGTAGTCGCGCCAAATTCATTTCCTTTTTTTCGAAGCAATTCACCTGTTTCATCATTTAATTCGGTAGGAAATGGTCCGCTGCCAACACGCGTGCAATACGCTTTAAAAATTCCAAACACCTCCCCTATTTTTGTCGGGGCAATTCCCAGACCTGTACATGTTCCCGCTGTGATCGTATTAGAAGAAGTGACAAAAGGATAAGAACCAAAATCAATATCAAGCAACGAGCCCTGCGCCCCTTCAGCTAAAATATTTTTTCCTTCTTTCAGGTAATTGTTAATTGCATATTCACTGTCAATCAAAGAAAGCGAACGGATGAGCTCTATCCCTTCCATCCATGCGGGTTCATGTTCGTTAAGATTATAATTGTAATTGTAAAAGCCCAGCAGCTCTTTGTGTTTTGCAACGAGGGTATTGTAACGTTCCTGAAAATCTTTGCTTTCAATATCACCAACACGTAAACCGTTACGACCGGTTTTATCCATATAGGCCGGCCCGATTCCTTTTAATGTAGAGCCTATTTTTAATTTTCCCTTATTTGCTTCAGAGGCAGCATCCAGCAAACGATGAGTTGGAAGAATGAGATGCGCTTTGCGCGAAACAAATAAATTCTTTTTTACATCCACTCCCATTTTCAGCAAAGCATCAATTTCTTTTTTGAAAACGGCAGGATCAATCACTACTCCATTGCCGATGATATTTATTTTTCCGGGGTGAAATATGCCTGATGGAATAGTATGCAGCACATGCTTGATTCCTTCAAACTCCAATGTGTGTCCTGCATTGGGACCTCCCTGGAAACGTGTGATTACATCATAACGCGGAGTAAGAACATCCACTACTTTTCCTTTTCCTTCATCACCCCATTGGAGCCCTAATAATACATCAACTTTCATTTACGATTTACAATTTATCCCGAAGAGACTCCTCCGGAGCGATTTACGATTTTGGATTTACGATTAACATTTAATTTGAAACCCGAAACTTAATTCAAATTACTCACAGCAAGTTCTTCGGTTGCCGTCACTGTGAAAATATTATTCAGCTTGGTGATGGACAGTAATGAATTTACTTTTTCAGGAACACAGCAGATAATCGCTTCACCACCCGCTTTACGGGCAAGTGTAAGGATATTCAGTAAAACAGTAAGGCCGGTGCTGTTCATATATTTGAAATCAGAAAGATTCAATACAAACCGGTTGGTGTCTTTCAATATCAGGTTGTTTACATCATCAATTAAATTCACAGCCTGTCCTTTTTCAATCAGGTTCCCTTTAAGCTGGATCGTGCTGTATTTTTCTTTCTCGTTTATTTTGTAGCTGAATTCCATAGAGTGTTTGGTGTTTAGAATTTGAGATTTAGAGTTTGCATTATTCGTAAATTCGTACAGATTCGTTATTCGTTGTTCTGCAAATGTAATTTTTTCTCTGTATAGTTTTCACAAACCCCGCTATTGAGCAGCCTGTTGCATTTTCCAAACAGGTTTAACGAATGATGCGTTATGGAAAAATTAAGAATATCACCCATCATGCTTTGAATCTGCTGAATTCGCGGATCGCAGAATTCAAATACCTTTTCACAATCAGAACAAATAAGATGATCATGCTGCTTAAACGCATACGAGCGCTCAAACTGTGACATGTTTTTACCAAATTGGTGACGGGTTATTAAATCACAGGCTAACAGATGTTCAATTGTATTGTAAAGAGTTGCGCGGCTAATGTGATAATTTTTATCTTTCATGTGCGTGTAGAGCGACTCCACGTCAAAATGTTTATCGAGCGAATAAATTTCATCCAATATGGCAAACCTCTCCGGAGTTTTTCTCAAGCTGTTTTTCTCTAAAAAATCTGAGAATATTTTTTTAACTTTTTGTTTAATTTCTTCCTTCACGGTACGAATAACGTCCGCCTCTGGCGGATACGAATTACGAATTTTGCATTTTACATTTTGAATTGGTCATTGGTCATTGGTCATTGAACTTCAGTCTATCCTCGCAACACTGAGAATCCCTTTTACCTGGTTTAATTTGTGCATTAGCTTTTTCAGATGCTCTGTATTGCGAACAAATAACATGATCGTGCCTTCAAACAAACCATCATTGCTTTCAATGCTTATGGAACGCATATTTACTTTAAGCTCACTCGAAATAACTTTTGTGATTGAATTCACCACGCCTACTTCATCCACACCATTAATTTTAATTCCTGCAAGAAAAGCGATTTCTTTTTGCCCGGTCCATTTTGCTTTTACGATCCTGTATGCATAGTTTGACATGAGCTGAATAGCATTGGCGCAATTGGTACGATGGATTTTAATGCCTTCATTAATCGTGATAAATCCAAACACGTCATCACCCGGAATCGGGTTGCAGCAGGGTGAAAGCTTATAATCTATTTTATCCAGATCTTCCCCGATCACAAGCATATCGCTTGAGCCGCGGATTTTTTTCACCGTTTCTTCAAGCGAAAGCATTTCACTTTTAGCATGTGATTTTATTTTCCGTTTGTTGTCAGGAGAAAATACTTCTTTCAGGTCTTTCAAATCCAATATTTCCATTGCTATCCTGTAATACAGCTCCACACTACCCGGGGCTTTGTAATACAGCAACACATCATTCATATTAACTTTAGCCGGATCCATTTTCAATTGACGAAGCTTACGTTCAAAAATTTCTTTTCCTTCATCAGAAAGTTTTTTGCGCTGCTCTTTAATGCTGGCTTTGATTTTTGATTTTGCTTTTGCCGTTACAACAAAGCTCAGCCAGTCTTCTTTAGGATGCTGCTTTGCCGCGGTAAGAATTTCCACCTGGTCACCGCTGTTCAATTTATGACTGATGGGAACCAGCTTGTGATTTATCTTCGCGCCTATGCAACGCGACCCGATATCGGAATGAATTTCAAAAGCGAAATCAAGAGCCGTGCTGTTTACAGGCAAAGTTTTAAGATCTCCTGTAGGAGTGAAAACAAAAATTTCTTCTGCAAAAAGATTTAATTTAAAATCATCAATAAAATCAAGCGCATTGCTTTCCGGATTTTCCAGCATTTCGCGAATACGGCTCAGCCATTCGTCCACAGCATTTTCGCTGCTTGATTCTTTATATTTCCAATGGGCTGCATATCCTTTTTCCGCAATTTCATCCATGCGTTTTGTCCTGATTTGCACTTCCACCCATTTACCGCTATTGCTCATTACTGTTGTATGCAATGATTCATACCCGTTTGCTTTGGGTGTTGAAATCCAATCGCGGAGCCTGTCAGGATTAGGAACAAAAAAATCAGTGACGATTGAATAGGCTTTCCAGCAATCAGCCTTCTCATCTTCATAAGAGGTATCAATGATAATCCGTATCGCAAATAAATCATAGACTTCCTCAAAAGGAATTGACTGCCTTTTCATTTTATTCCAGATGGAATGAATGGATTTGGGGCGCCCTTTAATTTCAAACTTAAAATCCTGCTCTTTAAATTCTTCAATGAGCGGTTTGGTAAATTCATTAATAAATTTATCACGCTCCTTTTTAGTATCCTGCAATTTACTTAGTATCATTTTGTAAATCTCAGGCTCGGTATATTTTAAAGCAAGGTCATCCAGTTCTGTTTTGATGGCATAAAATCCGAGGCGATGTGCAAGCGGTGCATACAGGTAAGCTGTTTCTGATGCTATCTTTAATTGTTTATCACGCGGCATTGAATTCAATGTACGCATGTTATGAAGGCGGTCAGCAAGCTTGATCAAAATTACGCGCACATCATCGGAGAGCGTTAAAAGCAGCTTGCGAAAATTTTCAGCCTGCAGGGAACTTGTCTGTTCGAATACTCCTGAAATTTTAGTTAACCCGTCAATGACTTTTGCAATCTTTTTCCCGAACATATTTTCAATGTCTTCGAGAGAAAGGTGCGTGTCTTCGACCGTATCATGAAGCAAAGCGCAAACGATGGATGTGGTTCCAAGCCCGATTTCTTCGGCTACCGCCTGCGCAACTGCGAGGGGATGATAAATATACGGCTCACCCGTGCGCCTTCGCATACTCTTATGCGCTTCAAGCGCTGTATTAAAAGCAAGACGGATTAATTTTTTATCTCCTTTATCAACGCTTGGTTTGCACGCACGCAAAAGAGCGCGATAGCGTTTCAGAATTTCCTGTTTCTCTAATTCAGGATCCTGGATGACGGGTTTTTCGTCAAACTCGTCTTCGATGGTTGATATTTTTTTCGGGTCACTCAATTCAATTGAATTGCTAAATTGCTAAATTGTTAAATTGTTAAAGTTTGTCAACAATATAACAATTAAACAATATAACAATTTTCTTATACATTAATGCTCGTTTTCTTTTTTAATTCAAGTATAGAAAATTCACTATCATATTTCTTAATCGTATTTTTCAATCTTCCCAACCCGGTTATTTCCATTTCCACCACATCACCTTCTTTGAGCCATTGCGGCTTATAATTTTTGTCATTCAACAATCCTGTCCCGTTGAGTTCTAAAAAACATCCTGTTCCTACCGTCCCTGAACCAATCACATCACCCGGAAGAATGTTTACTCCATAAGCGCAGCGTTCAATGATTTCAGCAAAGGTCCAATCCATGTCACCGGCATTTCCCTCTGAAACTAATTTTCCGTTTACCCAGCAGCGCATTTGCAAATTATAATTATTACCCGTGTGATTTTCTTTTGCAGAAATTTTTTGCTCTTCTAATTCATCCGGTGTTACGAAATAAGGTCCGATGACTGTTGAAAAATCTTTTCCTTTTGCCGGACCTAAATTTAATTTCATTTCTTCCATTTGAAGCGTCCGCGCACTGAGGTCATTCATGATTGTATAACCTGCAATGAACTGATCGGCTTCATTTGCTTTTATATTCATTCCTTTTTTCCCGATGACGGCTGCCCACTCCAATTCGAAATCTAATTGCTTAAAATGATCAGGCATGCACCAGACATCACCCGGACCCTGGATAGCATTATGGTTGGTGAAATAAAAAATCGGGTATTCATCAAACTCGGGAATCATTTCCACTTTGCGGTTTCGTCTTGCAGCAGCAACATGCTGGCGGAAGGCATACCCGTCACGACAAGAGGCAGGATGCGGAACAGGTGCGAGCAGGGTGATTTCATTCACATGCACTCCATCCATTTCAAGTTTGCCTGTTTTTAACTGGTGATCCAGCTCTTTTGCAAATGCCATGATGCTTTCTCCTTCTTCGAGAAAATCATTCATGTTATCAGGAAAATCTTTATAGTCTTTTAAAGCAGCGGCTTTCGGCAAATTGTAAATTTTATCTTCAATGTAAATACCGATGTGCCGGTGGATATTGTCAGAATAGGTTACAAGTTTCATAGGTTCGAACAGTGAATTTTTACGAATATACGAATATACTTTTATAACAGGCAAATTTACGAAAACAGAAGATTGCAGGGGTATAAAAGCTGTCAGACTTCAATTACTTTCTCCCAATTGTTCAGCGAATTCTTTGTTTAAAAGAGGCATATTGCAAACCTGGCATAAATCGCATTTGCTGTAGCTGATCCAGTGATCGCGTTCGTTGTAGGGGTATTTATTTACAGCTGCCCGGAGAGAGAGTTTTTGCTTAATTGCAAGAGCGGACATGATGGGATTTGTAACCAGCCACTTCATGGAACGGAAAGGCTGCTTAATTAAATTATCAGTTGCTTTCGGGTAAAGCGAAAGTAACCGCACACACACAATATCAAGATTTTTTTCGAGCGTGAGCTCTTCGAAAACTTCTACATCAAGACCATAACCGATAGTCATTGCGTCAGCGCCCCATTCACGCTCAAATGAAAATTCAAGCAAACGTGAAGTGGTGCTTATATGCAATTTTCTGCCTGGAGAAGGTTTGTCACTGCGCTTTACAACGAAGCTTTCATTCAAACGATCCACATTGAAGCAATTATTTCTTTTTACATCGGTAAGGATCACAGTAAAACTTGTATCGTCAAGAACCGTTTTGCTATAAAGAGGGGAATTGTAATTTAAAATTTTTTCCATTCTTGCTTTTAAATCCTCAGCCATCTTTTCGTCCGCTGTTTTTTCCGTATTGAATGCTATGATCTCTTTTTCGAAAACTTTATCCAACAGGTGGTAAAGCGAATCGTTTTTTGATTCAGTATAATATGGTGATGACTTATTAAACTTTTCATTTTCAAAATAACTGCCCGGCTGCATGATGCAGAATTCAACATTAGTATTTGCATCAAAATTCTCACGGTAATATTGTTCGGCTTCGGTGCGCGGAAATTTCACTCCATTTATCCATCGCTTGTCATGTGCAAGGAGAGCGAACCCGGGAGCAAAGGGAATTGCCCGTTCAGGTTCGAGGAATTTTACAAACCGGCAGAAATTGTTTGCAAAGTATTGTTCGCGAAGGATACCGATCTCCCTGTCATTTTTGTTTTTGTAATGAACGGTATTCGGAAAATATCCCGCACCGCTCCATCCTGAAAAAAGATAGTCAATCACCGGCCATCGTTTTTTTATTTCACGCAAAAACATTTTTACAACATTCTCATGATGAGAGTTCAGCGCATCATTAAGGTTGACGATCACTTTCCCGTCACATTCTATCACTATTACGCTTTCTAATGAAAACCCTATATAGGTAATAGTTGTGGATGGAGAAACACGGTAAGATTTGAAAGTTATTGCTTCTGTTATTTTTCTGAACCCAATATTTTCCAGGTATTCAGTGATCCCTGTTCTCCATTGGTACGGAAAAAATATTCTTGCTTTTTTATTAATGGCCCGGAGTGATTCTTCGTGCAAATGATCATCGTGCCCGTGCGAAATCAGGATATTCTCAGTCTCATAAACCATATCCGTATTTACCGGTTGCGGGAACAGGTACCACTGTCCTTTATAAGCTGTTCCTTTAAACCAGGGATCAAGGACAATCGTTGTATCTCCTGTATCAATGTGCAGGCAGGAATGACATATATATTCTATTCGCAGCATGGCATTAATTAAGAATTAATTTCAGGCATTTCTAAAAATTTTATTTACTCATCAGCAAAAGAAATGTTAGTTATAAAATTTATAGCTTAGTCATTACGAGAACGAAACGCAAATAACAATCGTGATAAACTTCTTTAAAATTTTCTACACGATAGATCAGCGGATGCAACGCATGAATATTGTTAAGGATGCGTTGCCGGAATGTTTTTACATCATAGTGCCTTGAAAATGCCTGCCGTGAATCACAGTAACGGATCACGGCTCCTTCATCACTTAAAACGGGTTTAAAACATTTCAGTAAATTATTAACAGGGTCAAGATGCACTGTATATTGAGAAGATAAATAAAAAGGAAGCACAATACACTTGCCGCCTTTCTTTAACACACGCTCCGCTTCTATAAAAAAACCTGTATCCTGATTTCCTTCAAAATGCTCCAATGAACAATGAAGCGTCATTGCATCTATGCTGCCATCTTCAAATGGAAGGCGGGACGCGCTTCCACCGATTTTATTTTCATTAAAGCCTTCTTTGAAATATTTATCCTGGCTATACGCTTTTGCAGTTCCTGATTTTTCTTTTACAATTTCTGTAAAAGGGGAATTACCTGCTCCTATATCAATTAGAGTACTATGCCTGTTAAGATGCAGGAGCTGCAATGAAACAAAATGCTCCAATGCTTTTTCTATAAAATTATCGTCTCTGCCGTTTTTGTTTCCATAATAATCCTGCGGGTAAGGTGTATCCGAATAATATTTTCTGAAAGCATCAATATCTACTTTGTATGAAGCATTCTCTATCCGCTCTTCATTAAGCTGCTGAATAATGAGTTCATCCAACCGCGGGTTGGTTTCCTGTTCAATGCGGATGTGCCCCTTTCTGACCCTGCTTCCATTTATTTTTCGGGGAATAAATGGATTCACTGGCAGGGTTGCCTGTAGAAAAAAATAAGCGCCATTATAAAATTGTTTTATGGCAGGGTTCATTAAGTGGGTATAGCTTTCTGTGAAACGAAAAACAAAACAAAATATTGCACAGGAGGCGCAGCTTGAACAGGTATCCTGGAAAACCGGAATTTACATTATGAGATTAAAAAATGTGATGACCAAAACAAACCCCAGCGGTATGCCAAGTATCAACGATATGAAAAGACTTAACGATTTATCGTGGGTCTTCATTAAATTGCGAAATAAAAAATAACACACAGCAAAAGTCGGAATAGAATAATAGCTCGAAACAATAAGAATACCTGGGGTGAAAAGATTACTGAATTTTTTTACATCCTTGTCGAGATACAAAAGAAGGCAGGAACAAATGAAAACAATTAAAGCCATTATTATGTACGGTAACCTGGCTGATGGTGTTTGGTATGTTGTTTTCTCAATCATGTAAGTTATTCTTGCAGGGTTTTAATTCACGCTCAATTTTTCACAACCTTCCCTTTCTTAACCACATCGTTTTTGTTTCTCACTTCGTAAAGATAAATACCTTTTGCAAGTTGTTCTGTGTTTATTGTAATTGAATTTGTAAATGATTGATTCAATATTTTTCTTGCAGGAATGTCGTGCAGAATTATTTCTGAAAGTTCATTATTATGAACTGTAAGATTTAAATTGTCACTTATAGGATTTGGATAAATATTTAAAGTCTCAGTTTTATCAGGCTCACTTATTCCAGTTGAACAAAGAGTGAGGAAAACACTATCTATGCAAACATAAGAATAAGGCAACGTTCCAGTATTGTTAAAAAGTATTGATGTAGCAGAAGCATCATTTTTAAAACTCCCAATTATTAAATAATTCTCACCCCCAGTGCAGTAAAATTGCCAGATAACAGCGTCCAGTTTAATGTATCAGTATATACTCCTAAATTGAAATTAATTTGTGGAGTAAATGTTAAATTATTATTATTGAGAATGCCTCCAATTATTGAATCTGAAAAATATACTCCAATGTCATTAGAGGTAAACATGCAATTATTACCCAAATTAATATGCATTTCAAAATGATAACACTCGTTAGCGGTAAGTGAATCAGTCAATGGAACTTCAATATATTCTCGTGTATTTGCAGATTGATTATGAAAAAGAACGACACCACTATAACCCATTCCATCATAAGTTTGTTGAAATCCAAAATAGTTATATGGCACAGACGGATTAAAACCTGTCGCACATTGATTAAAATAATCTGGTGTAGCCTGGGTTGGATTAAACCAGGGTAATGCTAAATCTAACTGGCTGGTATTAGACGGACAAGAAGAATATTGTTCAAAATTGCCATTGGGTATAATGTTCTGCCCATTGCAAACCCCGCAAGTGATAAACATTATGATTAAACACAGTTTATTCATGGCGACAAAAAATTACGGATAACAAACCAAGGTAACTTAATAAAACAACTTTCACTCATACTTCCTCATCCCCACCACCCTGTTCAAAATCTCCCCTTCAATCTTCAGCTTTTCAATTTTCAACTTTAATTTTCAGCAATAGTTACTTTCATTATTGAGCTTAAACTTTTCCAAAGTTTAAAACTTTGGAAAAGTTCAGCCTCCCAAACATGAAGAAAATTTCTCCGTTAATGAAGAAAATAGCTGCAACGGTGGAGCTCAGAGCTGTTCGCACGGAGTTATTTGCTCCGTCATCGGAGTAATTTACTGCTCCGTTGCAGTTATTTGCACCATCGTTGGAGCTCTGAGCTGCTCGTGAGGAGTAATTTACTCCATCGTTGTAGCTCGGAAGGGCTCGCGCGGAGTAATTTACTGCTCAGCCGGAGCTATTTACTCCTCCGTTGGAGTAATTTTCTTCATCTTTCTGCCAAAAAGTAACAAAACGATGGTTTTATCCCTGGAAATCCGAATTTTCGTATTGTTTGTCAGGTGTTTATTACTTAATCGCTCCTTCTTTTATACTCTCCACCACTAACGGGTCAAGCAGTGTGGAAGTATCTCCGAGGTTAGAAACATCATTCTCCGCAATCTTTCTTAAAATGCGCCTCATGATTTTTCCCGAACGGGTTTTGGGCAACCCTTTTACAATTTGAATTTTATCGGGTTTGGCGATAGCGCCAATTTCTCTTGCAACCATTGCAATAATTTCTTTGCGCAGCATTTCCACATCGTCATTTTCTTTTGTGGAAATTACATAAGCATAAATTCCCTGCCCTTTGATATCGTGTGGAAAACCCACCACGGCAGATTCCACAATATCAGGATGCATATTGATAGCGCTCTCCACTTCAGCCGTGCCGATGCGGTGCCCTGAAACATTGATGACATCATCAACCCTTCCCGTTATACGGTAATAACCGTCTTCATCGCGCCTGCAACCGTCACCGGTGAAATAAAGATTTTTATACGTTGCAAAATAATTTTGCTTACACCGGTCGTGATCGCCATAAGTGGTCCTGATAATAGAGGGCCAGGGAAATTTAATGCAAAGGTTTCCGGAGACATCATTGCCTGTAATTTCGTTTCCGCGATCATCCACTAACACAGGCTGCACACCCGGCAGCGGTAATGTTGCAAAAGAAGGTTTTGTTTTTGTAATTCCCGCTAAGGGCGAAATCATAATGCCGCCCGTTTCTGTTTGCCACCATGTATCCACTACCGGGCATTTTCCTTTGCCGATATTATCGTTGTACCAATGCCATGCTTCTTCATTGATTGGTTCGCCAACCGTTCCAAGAACGCGCAATGAAGAAAGATCATAAGGCTTCACATACTCCAGTCCGTTAGCCTGCAAAGCACGGATAGCCGTTGGCGCAGTATAAAAAATATTTACGCTGTGCTTGTCTATAGCTTGCCAGAAACGTCCTGCATCAGGATGCGTGGGAATTCCTTCAAACATCATGGTGGTTGCGCCTGCTAATAACGGCCCGTAAACTATATAGGTATGCCCGGTAATCCAGCCGATGTCGGCAGTGCACCAGTAAATATCTCCTTCATTATATTGAAAAACATTTAAAAAACTGTAACAGGCAAAAACCATATAGCCGCCTGTGGTATGCACTACACCTTTAGGCTTGCCGGTCGAGCCGGATGTATATAAAATAAAAAGTTTGTCTTCAGCATCCATTTCTTCGGCATCACATTCGGCATTTACTTTTTTCAATTCGTCATTCCACAAAACATCACGCCCTTCAATTATTTTTATGTTGCAATTGGTACGTTCAAGCACAATTACTTTTTCAACGGATGGGCAAACTTCCAGCGCTTCATCCACAATTTCTTTGATGGGAATTTCTTTCGCTCCGCGATAAGCGCCATCTGATGTGACTACAATTTTGCAATCGCTGTCCTGTATTCTTCCTGACAAAGAGTTTGCAGAAAATCCTCCGAACACAACAGAATGAATCGCACCGATGCGCGCACATGCCAGCACAGCAACAGCAAGTTCAGGAACCATCGGCATATAAATGCAAACACGGTCGCCTTTTTTTGCACCGTTATTTTTCAGCACGTTTGCAAAACGGCACACCATGCCGTGCAATTCACGATACGTAACTTTTCGTTCCTTCTCGCCAGGGTTGTTAGGTTCCCATACCAGTGCAACCTGGCTTCCGCGAATGCTCAAGTGACGGTCTAAACAATTTTCGGTAATGTTGAGCTTCCCGTTAATGAACCATTTTACATCAGGATCAGAAAAATTCCATTCCAGAACTTTGTCCCATTTTTTTCTCCATTCAAAATTTCCGGCAATCTCTTCCCAAAAAGCTTCGGGATTATCAACGCTCTTTTTGTATTCAGATTGATATTCTTCAAATGTTTTTATACGGAAAGACATAAGAACTTAAGGTTTGAATTTGAAAATTTACTTTGCGCTGCTGTCATTCTGCATAATGCCATGAATATTATTATCCGGGTCAGTGAAGTAAGCAAGCCATCCAACACCCGGGATGGGCATTTTTGGAACCACAATTTTTCCACCGTGATTTTCGATGGTCCGGATGGTAGCTTCAATATCTTCCACGGAAACAGAATTTACAACAGGTTGTTTCGGGTCCTTCTTTTTCATAATGCTGCCGTTGATGCCGGGCTCACTGTTATCACCTGTGTTAACAATCCAGTATTCATATTCACCGAATTTTTGAAATGTCCAACCGAATACATGGTTGTAGAAGCTCATAGTTTTTTCCGGGTGGTCGGAAGGGATTTCGAAGTGGGAGATACGGGACATGGATATAAGGTTTAAGGTTTAAAGTTTAAAGTTTAAAG
>DATEMK010000605.1:0-17918 GCA_035275625.1 Bacteroidia bacterium | reverse complement strand
TCTTCCACCATTACAGGCAGCAGTTCCATTTGTTCAGGAGGCTCCACACAATGGTGTGCACCTTCAGGACTTTCAGGTTACCTGTGGAGCACAGGTGCAACTACACAATGTGTAACAATTGCTTCAGCAGGAACTTATACGGTTACTGTTTCTGATCAGAATGGCTGTTCGAGCAGTTCGAGCAAGTCATTAACTGTAAACCAGGTTTCAACTTGTTCTATTACAGGCAGCGCGAATGTTTGCTCCGGAAGTTCCACACAATGGTGTGCAGCAGCAGGACAGGTAAGCTACCTTTGGAGCACAGGAGCCACAACACAATGTGTGACTCTGAGCACAGGCGGAACTTATTCGGTTACCACAACAAATGAGAATGGCTGCATCAGCAATTGCAATAAAACGCTTACTGTCAGAAATCTTCCCTCAGCTGCTATTACCGGAAACGCATCCGTTTGCCCGGGCAGTTCAACACAATGGTGTGCACCTGCCGGACTTGCCGGATACTTATGGAGCACCGGGGCTACTACACAATGCGTTACTGTCAGCTCAGCAGGAACCTATACTGTTACCACAACAAATTCTTTCGGCTGCACAAAAAGCGGCTCTAAATCTTTGACTATAAAATCTGTACCGAGCAGCGCCATCACCGGAAACGCATCGGTCTGCCCGGGTAATTCCACACAATGGTGTGCGCCCGCAGGTCTTGCAGCTTACTTATGGAGCACGGGTGCAACAACACAGTGTGTTACGGTCAGTTCTGCAGGAACATATACTGTAACGACTACTAATACAGGTGGCTGTACAAGCAGTTCAAGCAAGACGCTAACTATTAAGAATGTTCCCGGTTGCAATATTTCCGGCAACGGTTCAATTTGTAATGGAAATTCTACCCAATGGTGTGCACCTTCAGGACTCGCAGCTTACTTATGGAGCACAGGAGCAACCACGCAGTGCGTTACAGTCAGCGCAGCAGGAACTTATACTGTTACTACCACTAACACAGGAGGATGTACCAGCAGCTGCAGCAAAACACTTACCGTTAACTCGGTTCCAACCTGTTCAATTTCCGGAAACAGTTCAGTTTGCTCAGGCAAATCAACGCAATGGTGTTCTGCCACCACGTTTAGTTCTTATTTATGGAGCACTGGCGCCACCACAAAATGTATCAATGTTAGTGCTGCAGGAACCTATACTATTACCGTCACAACCAGCAGCGGCTGTACAAGCAGTTGCAGCCAGACGTTGACTGTAAACCCGCTTCCATCGGCAACAATCACCGGCAACGGTGCAGTCTGTGCAGGCAATTCGACACAATGGTGCGCACCTGCAGGATTAGCTGGTTACTTATGGAGTACCGGTGCAACCACACAATGCATTACAGTCAATGCAGCGGGAGCTTATACGGTCACCACCACTAACAGTAATGGCTGCACAAAGAGCAGCAGTAAAACGCTTATAGTAAATACAAACAATGTAACCATTACAGCAACCGGCCCGACCACTTATTGTGATTTTGATCCGAACATGATGCTCTGTGCATCAGCAGGTGTAACTTATATATGGGATACCGGGGAAACATCACAATGTGTTCCGGCAAATGATAAGACCCATTTGTATACGGTAACAGTTACTGATGCTAACGGTTGTGTGGGCACTGCCTCACAGCAGGTAATTGAAAATCCGCTTCCGGATGTATCTATAAATGCACCTGCCACATTACCTGTTTGCGGTTTGACCGGAAATATTCTTACCGGAAATACAGCTGCAGGCAATACATATTCATGGACGGTATCTTCTTCTGATAATTCATGGGTAATCAACAGCGGGGAAACAACTTCTTCCATTTCTTATAAAGCAGGAAATCCAGGAGTGTGCGGTGAGTTCGTCTTAACTGCGACCATTCCGTCTACCGGCTGCAAGGAGACAGCGAGCATGATTATTTGTTCAAGCTGTGAAGAACATTGCAGTTATGACCAGGCTTTCTATGGGTCTCCCAATGGCGTTTCCTGTGACGGACTCACAAAAACGCAATTAATTACCAACCTGCTTCCTAATACGCTGGTAAGCGGTGATGCGGCAAGAACGGTTTCTATTCTTTCATCTGAAGTAGCTTGTCTCATAGATAAAATGCCTTCCAAGACAATTGCAACTGCGCTGCCTGTTGGGAATGTAACGTGCAACACCGCCACAGGCGCTGCTTATCTCACCACCGGACAGTTTAAACACGCCCTGCTTGGTGAAGCTATTGCACTTGGTCTTAATGTTCGTCTCGATCCTTCTTTAAGCAATCTTGTAATGGCAGGTCCGTATATGACCACTTATAAAGCAAATAGCTGCACAGGAGGCAAAGCTAATAACGGCACTAAGCTTGTTTTTGCAATTCCGCAGAGTGTATTAAATTATCTTGGGGCAAACAATACAATTGGTAATTTACTCCTGTTTGCTAACCAGGCCTTGGGTGCAACTTACATTCCTTCGGGAAGCAATCCGACTATTGCAGAAATTGATTCCGCTTGCAAATCAATAAACACCGGTTTTGCCGGATGCCGCATCCTTGCAGGTTTCGGAACTTCGTCAGCAGGAGTCAGGATACAGGATCAATTGGAGCAATCGCAGGCAGAAACTTCTATCCAGGTAAATGCTTATCCCAATCCGTTTAATTCAACAGCAACTATTGAATTTATCAGCTCTGATAAAGCGTCCCGTGCAACGGTGGCAGTTTATTCGCTTGCCGGGGATAAAGTGGCTGATATCTTTGAAGGAGATGTTGAAGCCGGAACTGTTTATAAAGCTGAGTTCAATGCTAAAAATCTCGGTGAAGGTATTTACATTTACAGGATCATCAGCGGTGATAATATTATCAACGGAAAGCTTATCTTAATAAAATAGTATTTTCAGATTTGGTTAAGAATGCCCTCAGCAATGGGGGCATTTTTTTTACCTCTCTCTTCTCCCTCTTCAAAGGAGAAAAATTGGTCTGTCTTATGTTTTTACCTAATTTCGTTTGCGGATTATTTCCTGAATGCCTGTTATGAAAAGAACAAAAGCTCCCGTTAAACCGACAGAAAAACAGAAGGTAAAAACAAAACCTGCTTCATCTTCTTCGCTGAATAGCACAATGTATATTATATGTGCTGTATTTGCATTTTTACTTTACAGCAATACGCTGAACCATGAATTTGCTTATGATGATTTTCCGACTATTTATGGCAATCAAATCACCATGAAGGGGTTTGCAGGTATCCCGGAATTATTGCATACTTCTTATTGGTATGGATTAAACGGAGAAGAAGACTGGCTGTACCGTCCGCTGAGCATGGTAATGTTTGCTGCTGAATGGGGCATTGCGCCTAAAACGCCTGCCCTTGGCCATTGGATCAATGTATTGCTATATGCACTTACCGCTGTTGTGCTGATAAGATTTTTATGCAACATGTTTGAAGGTAAAAACATTTTGCTGCCATTTGCTGTTACTCTTATATGGATTGCTCATCCCATCCATACCGAAGTGGTTGCAAATATTAAAAGCCGCGATGAAATACTCTGTTTTCTTTTCTGCATTCTCGCGCTTGACAATTTTCTTTGCTATATAAAAGCTCCTGAAATCTCCCTGCTGGTGAAAGCCTGTGTATTTTATTTTCTTGCGCTGATGAGCAAAGAAAGCGCTATCACCCTGGTTGCTGTTATTCCGTTGATGATTTATTGCTTCAGCCAGGCAACTCTAAAACGCAACATGATGATTTCTGCAATTGCAATAGTACCGGCAGGGGTTTATATGACCATACGCGCAATCGTGTTAAGCGATGTGCTGAACATAAGCGATATTCCTTTAAGTGATAATGCATTGGTTGGCGCCAATGGAAATTTTAATCTCGAAAAAGGAACAGCATTTTATATGCTCGGATTATACCTGAAGCTTTTATTTTTTCCTCATCCGATGAGCATAGATTACAGTTTCAATGAGATTCCTTTGGTTCCTCTCACCAATCCCGTTTCTTTATTTGCATTGTTTGCTTATTTTGGATTCGGTATTTATGCCCTGATTCGAATTCCTAAAAAAGATCCTGTTGCATTTGGCATTTTGTATTTTCTCATCATCATGAGCATTGTGGCAAATGTTTTATTCCTTACACGAAGCACCATGGCGGAACGGTTTCTTTACATGCCTTCGCTTGGATTTGCAATAGTAATTGTGATATTGACCGGGCGATTATTCAAAATTGATTTTAATGCTAAATTCCATTTTGCCCGGTTGGAAAATTTGTTCAGCTACAATAAAAACTTTTCATACCTGGTGTGTATTATTTTATTAGCGGCAAGCATAAAAACTATTGCACGCAACCCTGACTGGAAGAATGATACGACCATTTTCAGCGCGGATGCCGTAAATGCACCCAACAGCTCACGCGTGCATTTCCTCTATGCCAATCACATGGTGCAGGAAGTAAAAGAAAATAAGGTACCTGCCAATGAAATTGAAAACTATTACAACATCGCCATTGAAGAATTCAATAAATGCATTGCCATTCATCCGGATCATTACCAGTCCTACTTTGGTTTGGGGGATTTATATGAGCAAAAAAAACAGCCGGATAAAGCCTTGTATTATTACAGGACAGTGGTGCAACGGTTGCCAAAGCTGCAGTTAGGATACTTTAATCTTGGCAATATGTATTTCAAAGTTCACCAGTATGACAGCTCTATAACAGTATTGCAGAAAGCGATATCGCTTCAGCCTGATTTTGCCGGTGCTTATAACAGCCTCGGGGCGGCTTACTTTGGTAAAGGCGATTTCGATAATGCCATTACTGTTTATAAAAAAACACTTGCATTAAAGCCTGACTATGCCGATGCATGGAAAAATCTCGGAAGCTGCTACGGAACAAAAAAAGAATATGATCTTGCAATAGATGCTTTTCAAAAAGCGCTTTCGTTTGCACCCAATGACGCAGATATTAAGCGGTTTCTTGATATGACTGTGCAGATGAAAAATCAGGCTGGGAAATAGTTAGCTCACTCCTTTGCATGAACTATGAAGTAATTTAACTGCAATGTTTTATTTAGAAGCCGGAACTTTAAAACCGCGTGCTCTCATCAGTGCATTGCTGTTTGGTTCGCGTCCGCGAAAGGCATGATAACCTTCAGCTTCATCAACCGTTCCGCCAACGCTGAACACATGGTCAACAAGGCGTTTTGCGACTGCTTTATCATAGGGTCCACCGGCTTCGGTAAACGCTTCAAAAGCATCTGCGCTAAGCACATCCGACCACAGGTAACTATAGTAACCGGCAGAATAGCCGTCATCAGCAAAAATATGCCCGAACTGCGGAGTCCGGTGACGCATCACCATTTCAGGCGGCATGTTTAGTACAGTTAGTGTTGTGCGCTCAAAAGAATCAGGATCAATTTTTATGTTTCCTGCCAGGTGCAGCTTCATATCAATAAGCGCGCTGGCAAGATACTCAACTGTTGCAAATCCTTCGTTGAATTTAGAGGAATTGTGAATCTTGTCTGCAAGAGCCTGTGGAATGGGTTCACCGGTTTTATAATGCAATGCAAATTTCTGCAGCACCTGCGGAGTGGTCAGCCAGCGCTCTAACAATTGCGAAGGAAATTCAACATAATCAGTTGCCGTGTTTGTTCCCGAGAGCAACGGGTAAGTAACCTTTGAATTCAAACCGTGTAATGCGTGACCGAATTCATGAAACAAAGTGGTTGCATCATCAAATGAAATCAGCACCGGTTCGCCTTCTTTACCTTTTATAAAATTGCAGTTGTTAGAAACAATAGTAGTAATGTCGCCATTCAATTTTTCCTGGTCCCTGTAAGCATTCATCCATGCGCCTGAACGTTTGCCCTGGCGGGCATACGGATCGAAATACCACAAACCGATCTGCTCACCGGAAGTTTTATCTGAAACTTTAAACACACGAATATCCGGGTGATATACAGGCACATCATTTACCTGTGTAAATTGCATGTTAAATAATTCGCCTGCCACAAAGAACATCCCTTCTCTTAATTTTTCCAATTGTAAATATTGTTTCACTTCTTCCTGGTTAATATCGTATTTATCCTTACGCACTTTTTCAGCATAGTAGCGATAATCCCACGGCTCAATTTTTATATGAGCGCCTTCTTTGTCAGTGAGCTTTTGCATGTCGCTTACTTCTTCTTTTACCTTCATCACTGCCGGTGTCCATACGGATTCAAGCAGCGCCATCGCCTTTTCAGGAGTTTTGGCCATTTTATCAGCAAGGCGCCAATGAGCATGTGTAGGGTATCCCAGCAATAGTGCACGTTGTGCCCTTAACTCTAAAATTTCTGTAATGATCGCATTGTTGTCGTTGGCATCTCCGTTATCCCCGCGGTTAATAAACATGCGCCATGCTTTTTCGCGAAGATCCCTCCGGTTACTATATGTAATAAAAGGCGCTACAGACGAACGGGTATTAGTTATCACCCATTCTCCTTTTTTGTTTTTTGAATTGGCTGCTTCCAAGGCAGCAGTTTTTAAATCTCCGGGTAAACCGTCAAGATCTTTTTCACTTGTCAATTCTAAAAACTTATCGCCTTCATCTGACAACTGGTGCTTGGTGAACCGGGTAAACAGCCCTGCCAGCTTTTGATTTATCTCCATTACTTTCGCTTTGCTTTCCGCATCCAGCTTAGCGCCAGCCAAAACAAAATTTTTGTAGTAACGTTCCAGCAACCGCTGCTGTTCAGGGGTCAAATCTTTTTTCGCAGGATCATTGTATACCGTTTCTATCTTTTTAAAAAGCCCGGCATTCTGAATGATTGAATCATTAAACGCAGTCAGGCGCGGTTCCATTTCTTCCTGGATGGTGTCCAATGCGGGTGTGCTCATGTTATTTTTCCATATCCCGTATATCGCCAGCACACGTTTAAGCGCAGTGCCGGTTTTTTCCATTCCTTCAATGGTATTCTTAAAAGAGGGCGCTTCGGCATTATTAACCAGCGTATTAATTTCATCCCGGCTTTGATTCATGGCTGCTTCCAGGGCCGGTTTAAAATGTTCCACTTTAATTTTATCAAACGGGGGAACGCCATTGTAAGGCCCTTCCCATGGATGAAGCAGGGGATTGGCTTCTTCGCCTGAAGCTGTGGTGTTTTTTATTTTTTTATCAGTACAATGTGTAATCATCAATGCAACCAATAGCAGAACAGAATAAATGCGGAGTTTGCGGAGCATAAGCTTTTTTTAAATTTCATTGTGAAATATTGAATAATTGAAAAAAAATTTGTGTTTGGTTCTTTTTTATCAAATTTTTTTTTGACGGAGTCAAATGTACAACAAAAGGAAATGTTCGGGCAGAATTAACAATGAATTCCGTATACCGGAAGGATTATTAACCCGTCTTCGTCAAACTAAATTGTCTCTTATGAAATGTTTTTTTGTTATTGTACCTGTAAGATTTCCTCTCTTGAAATAAAATCCAGCCTTTTCATTTCCACTACATCCAGACTGTAGAATCCGAATTCCTCAGCCACTTTTCCTTTAATGCAATAACATCCCCTGCCCGTAAAAGGAAACTGCGCTGCAATTTTAGGAAAATGAGTGGTATCAAAAAAATATCCATCCCTGTCAAGAAAGGTCCCGAACATCATGTGCTCTTTGTGCTTTGTTTGGGTGTGCTTGCTCGTCACATAATATCCAGTTATCTCAACAATCTTTCCTTTATAATTTTTTAAGTCTGCCGCTAAGAGAACAGAGGACGGAGGACGGAGGACAGAAGTCAGAGAAGAAACACCATTCGCGCTTAAGTTCTGTCCTCCGTCCTCTGACCTCTGTCTTCCGATCAACTCAAACGGATTACAAAGCGGAAAAGCCAGCAACTCCATTTCATCAAAAGCATCATCAAACTTTCCATGATACAATTCAGGAAGTACATATTCTTTCTTTTCTGTTTCAAACAATTCTTTTTTAGCAACGGTTTTTTTTGCTGCGCCCACTTCGGTATGAATATCCCACAGCAATTGTTTTTTTGTTCTGCCTGTAAAACGGAACGCCCCTGTGCGTATGAGTATCCGCAGTTGTTCCACGGCAATGGAAACACGCTTCATAAAATCAGCGAGAGAAGTGAACAGTCCGTTCCTGCACCGCTCATTTAAAATGTCTTCAATTACTTTTTTTTCAAGATTCTGCAGGTGGGCATAACCGAGGTAAATGTCGCTGCCATAAATGACGGTAGCGCTTTCGCTTCTGTTTATATCGGGCGCATGAATAGCGCCACCGCACATGCGCGCTTCATGCACATAAAATTCTAACGCATAAAATCCTCCGCCATTATTGATAACAGCGACCATATATTCGAGAGGATAATATGTTTTTAAAAACATGCATTGATAGCTCTCCACAGCATAAGATGCGCTGTGGCCTTTTGAGAATGCATACCCGGCAAAGCTTTCTATCTGCCTCCACACTTCTTTGGTTATTTTATCATCATACCCCTTCTCTTTGCAATTATCAAAAAATTTCTTCTCCACTTTCTGAAATTCTGCACGTGCGCGATACTTTCCGCTCATGCCTCTCCGCAACATATCTGCTTCACCGAAAGTGAGCCCGGCAAAAAAGTAGGCTACTTTAATCACGTCTTCCTGGTACACCATCACACCAAATGTGTCATGTAAAATATCATAAATGGGTTTAGGCGTCTCATAAGTCGGAGGTTTACCTTTGAAGCGAAGAATGTACTCGCGCATCATTCCGGAGGAGGCTACACCCGGGCGGATGATAGAACTTGCAGCCACCAAATCCAGGTAGGTTTTTGCCTCAAGTTTGGTGAGTAACATTCGCATGGCGGGACTCTCCACATAAAAACATCCCATCAGGTTTGCGCTCATTAAATTTTGCCTTACCTTTTTATCTTCTTTGAATTTTTGTACATCATGAATATCTATCGTTTCATTTTTATTTTGTTGAATGATTTCAATCGCGTCTTTTATTTTTCCAAGCCCGCGTTGAGCAAGAATATCAAATTTGTATAACCCTGCATCTTCGGCTTCCAGCATGCTGAATTGTGTAAGCGGGAATCCCTTGGGCGGTATGGTTGTGGCAGTATAGTAATGAATGGGTAATTCAGAAATCAGTATGCCGCCTGCATGGATGCTGAGGTGGTTAGGCAGGTCCTGAATGTGCTGCGCATATTTATATAGGAGTCTGGTAATGTGATCAAGCCCCACCCCGGCCCTCCCCGAGGGGGAGGGAGCGGCTGACGCAGAATCGCCCAGTGCATCAATTTCCGCTTTCGGCAACCCGAAAACTTTTCCCAGTTCGCGTATCACCGAATTCGCCTGGAAGGTATTGTATGTGGCCAGCTGTGCTGTATGATCGTTGCCGTATATTTCAAAAATATGCCTGATTATTTCCGGACGGTCATCCGATGAAAAGTCAATATCAAAGTCGGGGGGATTAATTCGTGAGGGGTTAATGAACCGCTCAAAATAAAGGTCAAGTTCAACAGGATCAACATCCGTTATGCCGAGCAAATAGGCCACAATACTATTAGCCCCGCTTCCGCGTCCTACGTAAAAAAAATTTTTATATTTTGCATACTGAACAATTTCATGATTGATTAAAAAATAAGAAGCAAAATCCTTCTCATGGATCATATTTAATTCTTTCTCTATCCGTTCCCGCTTTTTACCAGGGTCTTTATAGCGGTAATGCAACCCTTCTTCGCAAAGTGATTCTAATTTTATACGGTCACCATCTGCACTACCGGTAAAATATTTTTTGTTTTTGTTTGTTCCGAATTGAAAATCAATGGAGCATTGCTCTGAAATTTTTTTTACGTTGTCAATAAGAAATGAGTGATCGCTCAATTTATTTTCCAGTTCATTTTCTGCCAGCATAATTTCACCTGGTTGCGCCTGTTCAGTCACGGAAAGTTTACTCAGCAAAGTATTTTTATCAATAGCCCGCAGTAAGCGATGAGTATTAAAATCAGTTTTATTTCTAAAGGTAACCGCGTGAAGGATAACCAGCTTGTCAGGATGGTTTTTCCATTCGGAAAATTGCAGGCGGTTTAAATCTGAAATCTTAATACCGGTAAATTCATTTTCAGAAAGCGTGCGAAATGCTGATACAAATGGAAATATTACAAAAGCATTTTCAAAACCAGGGATTTTATCAGGAATAATTGTTACGCCTGATAAGGAACATGCACTCAAAAATTTATTGAGTTCATAAAATCCCTGATGATTTTTTGCAATCCCAATAAATTTTTGGTCTGCCCCATTTCTGAAATCAATCCCTGCTATAGGTTTTATACCGTAATTCTGAGCCAGGCGAAAAAAATCAAGTATTCCTGATGTGTTGTTGATATCAGTAAGCGCAAGATGTGATATTCCCTTTTGCCGGGCTTCACGCAGCAGCTCTTCCGGGCTCATAGTACCGTATTTGAAGCTGAAATATGTATGACAATTTAAATACATTTTTTATAAAATTTAGTAACCTTTCGGTTAGTAACTACTTGGTTACAATTTCGTGTATTTGTCAAAAATTAAAACAAATGGACAGACCGGTTAATTATGGAAGACTTGCGATACAGATTATTTTACAAACCTCGATGTCCAATTATTTGTACACCTGATTTTTCTTCTCGTACTTTCAGATCTGAACATTTATTTCAAAGAACGATATTTAATATTTTTTAATTTGTTAATTCAAATTCTTTTACAATTTCATATTTGGCAAACCTGCTGTCGCGCCTCATTAACACAATGCGATCAGTAATAAATGAAACTTCAAAATTTCGCGTTTCAAATTCAGGCATTGCATTATTGAATTTATTTTCATCCAAACCTTTTGCAATAGTTACATGGGGTTTCCAGGCAAAAAAAGATTGGCTTGAGGGAAGACTTAATGTGGAATGCAGCGAACGAACAAGGTTTACTATCGGTGCTTCGGGCACAACGTTTATATAAATAGTATGTGTTTTGAAATGATTAAATCCATTAAGCTTTGTTTCGAATGCAGAATGAAATTTTACTACCTCATCTATTTTATAAACAAGTTCCTCTTCAAATGAAGTATTAAAACCAAAGTTGATGAGCGTGTTATGCGGTTTCGATTTAATGGCCTGTACATGATTATGTTTTTTATGAAAATCTTCTTTGAGTTTCATGATTTCCTTTTTCACATTAAGAGGAAGGCTAATGAGAAGAAGATATTCATACATCTGTCCCATGCCTGTTTGATTTGCATTTTGTGTTTCGACTTTTCTTTTGTTTTGAAGATTTATTAATGTGTTAAGACTTTTTATGGATGGAATAATATGGCTGTCATCTGCATCGTGCATAGCCGATGGTGAACTGCTGATTCCGTTAAACGGGTTAAATCCCCGGAGAGAAAAATGCAGAGCTGCAGCTCTTTGTATTTTATCTTCTCCATATCGCAGGCGAAGGCGGTCCATAGTATTATAAAGATTTAATATTTGTACATTGTCGTCAAACATATTCACTTGGTGACCACCACCCACCAAATGACTAAATTTTACTCCGACCAATCGTATTAACATTCTGCGATTATAGAGTCTGTTGAATAATTCTTTTACTCGTGAAATGATGATGTGGTCGCTGCATGTGTATGGAATGCGGCACTGCATATTATGCGTATCAAAATTGGAGTACCGGATTTTAACGGTGATGCATCCCGTCAGTTTATTTTGAGTACGCAGGCGGAAACATAATTTTTCGCTCATGGCGATCAGGATATTTTTCAGCTTCTCCACATCAATGGTGTCGTTTTCAAATGTCTCTTCCTGCGACATTGATTTTTGTTCGGTATATGCTTCCACAGGATTATTGTCAATGCCATTTGCTTTTTTCCAGATACTGATACCATTTTCTCCCAATACATTTTGCAAAAGTTCCATCGGCATGTCCTGCAATGTTTTTACCCATTCCACTCCCATGCTGCGCAAGAGATGATATGTTTTTTCACCGATCATGGGAATTTTTTTCACCGAAAGCGGGGCAAGAAAATTTTTTTCATCTCCGAAAAGAACCTGCCTTTGATTATTAGGTTTCGCTTCATCGGTGGCAACCTTGCTGACAGTTTTATTTGCCGACATACCCAATGAAATGGGCAATCCTGTTTCTTTAATAATTTTCTGGCGCAATTCCGTTGCATGCTTATAGCAGCCAAAAAATTTATCCATGCCGCTCAGGTCTATATAAAACTCATCAATGGAAGAGCGCTCATATAAGGGCACATCTTCCCTGATGATCTGTGTTACCTCATCCGAACGTTTGCTGTATTCATCATAATCTCCGCGGATAATGATTGCTTCAGGGCATAATCGCTTTGCAGTCTTAATAGGCATTGCTGAATGCACACCAAATGTGCGGGTTTCATAACTGCATGCAGCCACCACACCGCGGTCACCGCCACCGACAATAACAGGTTTGCCAATCAATTTGGGATTAATCAATCGCGATACGGATACGAAGAAACAATCCATATCCATGTGTACGATGCTGCGCTGGCTGGCTGAACTAAGAGAAATCATTTTTTTGATTAGTGTAAATTCGTGTAATTAGTGGCTCAAAACAATTCAAACTGCCCGCCTGTCCGTACCGGTCTCTTAAATTTTGTAAAATCATACTCCGGCATTTCACGTCCGCCCAGGTATTTTTTCTTTGCCATTTTAAATAATTGCCGGATGCTTTCGGCAATTTTTCCTTCCCCGCTCATGCGCGTCCCGAAACGTGAATCATTCACCTGTCCGCCATGACATTCTTTAATTTGATTCCAGATTTTATCGGCAGCATCCGGTAAATTTTTATACAGCCAGTCGTGAAAAATATTTTTTATTTCACCGTTTAATCTTACGATGGTGTAACCGGCAGTTAATGCTCCGCGTGCAGCAATCGCTTCCATAATGCGTGGAATTTCTTCGCTCGTAAGTCCCGGGATAACCGGGGCGATCATAACTCCGGCAGGGATTTTATTTTTAGAAAGTTCCTCAATTACATGCAAACGGTTCTTATAAGTAGCCGTACGCGGTTCCATCAGCGAACGCAATTCGTCACGCATAGAAGTAATGGAAACCATTACATGCACAAGATTCATCGAGGCAAGCTCTTTCAGCAAATCAACATCCCGTAACACGAGGCTATTCTTTGTAATAATGCCCACAGGATTTTTAAATTCAAGGCACACCTCAAGCAAACTGCGCGTGATTTTATACTTGCGTTCCATCGGTTGATAGCAATCCGTGTTTCCTGAAAACATTACCGACTCCGGCTCGTACCGCGGATTGTCAAAATACTTTCTTAGCAAATCAGCAGCAGCCGGTTTTACAATGATGTTACGTTCAAAATCCAAGCCTGCGCTGAAGCCATAATAATTATGCGTGTTGCGCGCATAACAATAAATGCATCCGTGCTCACATCCCTGGTAAGGGTTTGCACTGTTCATATTGTGCAGGTCAGGGCTGGTTATTTTATTAACGATTTTTTTCGGATGCTCGATAAACACCTGTGTCTTTTCATCCGTGATCAACGGCTCATCCAAGCCCTCAATATGTTCAGCCACGACTTCCTGCTTCATAAAACGGTTGTGCGAGTGTATCTGCGCACCCCGCCCTTTGAGGTAACTCTCCTCTGTTATCAGCCGCTCTTTTTCTGCTTCCATTTTAAATGATTGTAATACTGTCAATTTTGTGATTGCAATATAAACATTATATTTGCGTTTTAAATAAATAAAAAGACGAATAACTCAGATCGAATTGATTTACACAGACAAAAAATCTTTTAATTAAAAAACTAAAAACTTAAAAAAATGTATTTCAGCAGCAACATACGGCTTCTTCGCCAGCGCAAGAAACGCACACAGGACATTGTAGCCGGAGAAATCGGCTTTACCCGCTCCACGCTTAACAGCTACGAAAGCGGTGTTATTGTGAATCCAACTATTGAAGCATTGATTGCTTTTTCGGATTATTTTAAAATGTCCATTGACACATTGATCAAAATAGACCTTTCAAAATTTTCAGAAGGCAAGTTGCGCGACCTTGAATTGGGGCATGATGATTTTGTGAGGGGAACAAAGCTTCGCATACTTGCCACTACTGTCAATAACCAGAACAGGGAAAACATTGAAGTGGTTCCGCTTAAAGCAAAAGCAGGTTATAAAAACGGTTATGCTGATCCTGATTTTATTAAAAAGCTCCCCGTATTTCAGTTGCCTATTCTTTTTAATGACCGTAAATACCGGATGTTCCAGATCACAGGAGATTCGATGCTGCCTGTTCCTGATAAAAGCTGGGTGATCGGTGAGTTTGTGGAAAACTGGCATAACATCAAAGATGAGGAAGCCTGTATTCTTCTTACGCTGGATGAGGGTATTGTTTTCAAAATGGTATTCAACCAGATCAAAAAGAAAAAAAGCCTTTTGCTCAAATCACTTAACCCGGAATATGACCCCTATGAAATAAGCATTACTGAAGTGCGTGAAGTATGGAAGTTCTGCAACTATATCAGCAGCGAAATTCCTGAACCACAGCTTGCAAAGGATGAGTTGTTTTCAAAGGTGACAAAGCTGGAAAAAGATGTGCTGAAGATAATAGGAGCTATGAAAGAATGATCCTCAAATGAAATCGCTCCGAAAAGCGGTGCTTGTTTTTAAAAAATCACGTAGGTTTGCGTGCGAATGAATGTTGCAAAAACGATTTTGACTATCCTGATTTTTTGTTCAGGTTTTTTTAATGGTTATGCGTTCGAAAATTTAAAAACAGATTCTTTAAATAAGAATAAAGGAGATACAAGTCTTACCGGTTTTCAATTCAGCAGGCCGGGGACAGGTGCGTTTTTTTACTGGCAAACGCTGGGAAATTTGGGTTCGGCTTTCCGTTCCGTTAACTTTTGGGATGAACGAAAAGAGTTTTTTAATACCGGATTGAATGCATTTAAAGTTTATGAGTTTACGGAAGCAATGAATTTTGATTTGCCGAAAAGAAAAACTTTTTCAGAGTTGAAGTTTATTAACGGTTCGAAGAGGGAGCAGGATTTTTCAATTAAACATTTTCAAAGGCTGACGAATGAAATTTCAGCAGGACTGGATTTCGGAATTGCACATTCGGATGGATATTATAATAAACAGGTTTCGAACCTCAGAAAGTTTAATGTATATGCTGCGTTTGGTACACCAACCGCTACCCCTAAATCCTCCCGATTAATCGGGACAGGCTCTAAAGGGGACTTTGAAAAAAGAGGCACCAGGTATAATTTACTTTTAAATTACCTGAGTAATAAAATTGTTTCGCAGGAGAATGGCGGACTTGAAAATGACAGCTCTTTTGAATTTGCAGGTTCATTTGATTCGAAAACGGCAGGTGTGAATTTTAACGATGTGCGAAACCAGCTTAAATCAAAAGTGTTTTATGTACAGCAGCGGTTTAATTTTTTTAAATCTTCACCCCCCGGTCCCCTGAAGGGGGAGTCATCGTCTTCGGATGGAGATTCTTTAACAAATGGTTCATTGGCTATTGCAAAAGAGTTAATGAAGGAGGGCCCGGATTCGGCAGGCGATTCGGGAATGCGTTTTTATCTGAAACATGTTTTTAAGTATGAGCGAAGGTCAGCGCTGTTTACTGCCGATAATTTTTATGATTCGTTTTTTGAACATGCGTATTATGATACAACCCGGACGGATGATTCACTTTTTGTGAGAAATTTTTTTAACGAGCTTTCGCTGAATGTTGAGAATGCTGCGCTTTTGAAGGGGAAGGCTGCATTTTACCTCGCAGGTAATCACCAGTATTTTGGTTTTTACCAGGTGGATACTGTGAATGCTTTGTCGGCTGTGGATACGGTTTTGCGAAATATTTCTGTGAGACCGGGCGGCAGTATTGAGTGGGAAAATGGTTTGGGCGCTGATTTTTATTTTGAGAAAAGTTTTAATGATTTGAAGTTTGATTTTTATAAGGCGTTTGCATCAGTTAGCCTCACCCCTAACCCCTCTCCGGAGGAGAGGGGGATGCTGGCGCGTACTGGGATGCGACTGAAATTGTCTTTAGAGAAGGAAATGAGAAACCCGGATTTTGTTTACAGTTATTTTAATTCGAATCATTTTATCTGGTTTAATCAGTTTAACCCGATAGATTTTTTGAAAGCGGAATTGTCAGCGGAAGCGAAATTTTCTAAGCAGTATTTAAAAGTTACTGGCGGTTTATTTTCTGTGAAGAATTTAACTTATTTTAATGAGGAAGCGTTGCCGCAGCAATTTCATGAAAATATAAATGTTTTGAATGTTGGTTTGTTCCATTCCATCAAATTCGGAAAATTCAATTTGGTCAATGATTTGAAATATCAACATGCAGATAAAAAAGAGATTGTAAGGCTTCCGGATTTTTCTTCCTATACAAGCTTTTTTTATGATGATAATTTTTTTAAAAGAGCGCTGTATGGTCAGTTTGGTGTGGATGTGAGATACTGCACGTTGTATTTTGCAGATGCTTACATGCCTGCAACACGGCAGTTTTTTTTACAGGATGAAAAGGAAATCGGCAATTATGCTTACGTGGATGTGTTTGCAAATTTCAGGATTAAAACTTTCCGGTTTTTTCTGAAATTAGAACATTTGAATGCGGGATTTACGGAGCGGGTTTATTATACGGTGCCCCATTACCCGATGCCGGGAAGAACGTTGAAGGTTGGGATTGTCTGGCGTTTTATTGATTGAAAAGGCCTCACCCGTCCCTTCTCCACAGGAGAGGGGAGAAAAAAATTATTCCAATGAATGCAATATCAAACCGCTCCTGAGCTTTGGTTCGAACCAGGTAACTTTTGGCGGCATGATTAAATTGTTGTCGGCAATGTTGATAAGCTGTTTCATGGTAACGGGATGAAGGGCAAATGCAACTTTCATTTCACCGCTGTCAACACGTTTTTTTAATTCGCCAAGCCCGCGCAGGCCACCGACAAAATCAATGCGCTTGTCTTTGCGCAAGTCAACAATGTTTAAAACCGGGGCGAGGACTTTGTCCGAAAGTATCGTTACATCTAAAACTCCGATGGGGTCGTTATCATTATATGATCCGGGTTTTGAATTCAGCTTGTACCATTTGCCTTCGAGGTACATGCTGAATTCATGCAATTGTGACGGACGATATTCTGCTGCACCTTTTCCTTCGAGGGAAAAATTTTCTTTTATCTTTTCAATAAATTGTTGTGCAGATAATCCATTCAAATCTTTGATGACACGATTGTAATCCATAATCTGCAGCTGGTTATCCGGAAAATGAACGGCAAGAAAAAAATTGTATTCTTCTTTTCCCGTATGGTTTGGATTTTTATCCCGTCTTTCTTTTCCGACTAAGGCGGCAGCCGCAGTGCGATGATGTCCGTCTGCCACGTATGTGTATTTTATTTTTGCAAATTCACCGGTTATTTTTTTTATGGTTGCATCATCTTTTATTACCCAAAAAGTGTGACCGATTCCATCGTCTGAAACAAAATCGTATTCAGGAGCATTTTTAATTACACCATTCACAACATCATCCAACGCTTTTACCTGCGGATAAGCGAAAAAAACAGGCTCGTAGTTTAAGCTGGAAACACGCACGTGGTTTTTCCTGTCCTCTTCTTTATCGGGACGGGTAAGCTCATGTTTTTTTATTATTCCATTGAGGTAATCATCCACCGATGCACAACCAACAATTCCGTATTGCTTTCTGCCATTCATTGTTTGTGCATAGATGTAATAGGAATCTTTTTCATCCTGGAAAAAAATCCCTTCACGAAACATGCGTTCAAAATTTTCTTTTCCTTTTTTATAAATCTCAGGAGAGTAATGGTCAAAGTCATCGGGAAAATCTATTTCAGGTTTGATGACGTGATAGAAAGAATTGGGGTCGCCTTTGGTTTCCTCGCGGGCTTCTTTTTCGTTGAGT
>DATEMK010000604.1:0-6984 GCA_035275625.1 Bacteroidia bacterium | reverse complement strand
AAATTTCAGGGTTGCTGATGGCTGAATACCCGATTGCATAAATGGAAATGGCGGTGATGAGCAGCACCATGTAATCCAACTGAAATTGGTATGAATTGATGAAAGTGAGCAGCACTACCACAATAAAGTAAAGCAGGAAATAAATGGAGAAATACAAACTGAAAGCATTGAGCCACTCTAATTTTTTTACAACAAAAACATCGGATGAAAAATCTTTTAGCTCTTCTTCTTTCTTACCAATGAATCTGTAAGAGGCAAAAATGTAAGCAACCGTTTGGGCAACATGAGCTCCCATAAAAACAAGCTGCCCAGTTGGAATTTTCATAATGTCACCTTGTGCAATCCCTGACATAAAACTGACTTTGGCATCGCCTGACATGCTGTAAAAAGGCAGCATCAACAGCAATACAACCAGCGAAGGCAGAAAATGTAAAACGGTTTTGAAAGTTATGCTGTAAGATTTATCTAACAGGCAGCGGCAGTATGTGTAGTAAAATGGTCCCATGCAAAAAAGAAGCGGGTAAGTGATGGCAATGAAGACGGGATATTGCAGTGTTATCCCTGTAATGTCAGCAGCGTATTCAATAAGGTGAAGCGAAACGACAGTAAGTAAAAAAGCAAGCCATTTGTTTGCATCCCTGTTTTCGGATTTGGCAAACAGATACATGGAAAGAAACAATCCCTGTGCTGCACCCAACAAGATAATGATTGCCCAAATGCTGAAATGTATTCCGGACATGTATTGTAAAAAAATGTTTTTGAATTTGGTTCAAAGGTAGGGATTTTGGGAGAGGCTCTCAGATCAGAAAAAGTCGGCCGGCTCCTGCCTGAATTTATTCCAGGGATTTTCCATTGACATTTGTCAACAGATTTTTCTATCCTTTATCATTGTTTTGAGACTTTTCATTGATGCATCTTTGCAGTATTAATTCTTTAAAAAATATTTTAGAAAAAAATGGAAATCGGAATTGACAGTTTTGCTGCCATGTTCAGCGGTGACAGCAGTAATGTAATAAGCGATACGGATGCATTGGCACAATTGCTTGACAGGATAGCTCATGCTGATGAGAAGGGGCTTGACGTTTTTGGAATAGGGGAGCATCACCGGAAGGGCTTTCTTGACTCTGCGCCCACGCTGATCCTCGCTGCCGCTGCTGCGCGTACGAAGCGCATTCGTCTTACCAGTGCAGTTACAGTACTCAGCGCAGCCGATCCTGTAAGAGTGTTTCAAAACTTTGCAACCCTTGATTTGATTTCCGGTGGACGGGCTGAAATGGTGGCGGGGCGCGGTTCATTCATAGAAGCGTTTCCGCTGTTTGGATATGCGCTGGAGGACTATGATGAGCTGTACGCTGAAAAGCTGGAGCTGCTGCTGAAAATCCGTGACAACGAGTTTGTGACATGGTCGGGTAAATTCCGCCCTGCACTGAAAAACCAGGCGGTATACCCGCGACCGTTACAGAATCCTTTTCCGATCTGGGTAGGAGTAGGCGGTACGCCTGCATCTTTTATCCGAGCAGGCACGCTCGGGCTGCCGCTGATGGTGGCTATTATTGGCGGTGAAACACACCGGTTCAGACCGTTAGTTGATCTTTACTACGAGGCGGGAAAAAGAGCAGGCCATAAACGTGAAAACCTGAAGGTGGGAATGCACTCGCTTGGTTATGTGGCAAACACTACGAAAGAAGCTTATGATGATTTTTACCCGGGGTATGCTGCAGCTATAACAAAGATTGGCAAAGAACGCGGCTGGGCTCCTATGACAAGAGCAAGCTTTGAGGCACAGGCGGGTCCGCAGGGTGCATTGCTCGTTGGAAGTGCAGAGGAAGTGGCGGAAAAAATTATCCGGCACTCTGAGGCGCTTGGCGGCCTTGTGAGGCTAACGTTCCAGATGGATACTGCAGAGGTGCCGCATGAAAAACTGATGCAGGCGATTGAGCTGATCGGTACGAGGGTAAAGCCGAAAATTGTCTGAACCCTGATTAAACGGATTAAATGATTTACCTGATGTTATGGTTGCACCCTCTCGATCGTCCTGAAATAGGCTTACACTTTTAAGATTAATCCTAATTTTGTTTTACACAAATTAAAAAATAAATAAAATGGAAGACGATCATTTAAAAAAGCAAAACCACAAGGAACCTTTGCGCTTTCTTGTTTTTTCAGCATCATTAAGAAGCAATTCGCTGAATACAGAATTGGCAAGGTTAGCTGCGCTTGTAATTGAGAAAAATGGCGCCAAGGCGGATTTTGCAAATATGAGCGAGTTTGATTGCCCTTCGTTTAACCAGGATTTGGAAGTGAAAGATATTCATCCGGATGGCGCGATTGAATTTCGTAACCGTCTTTTGGCAAACGATGCATTTATTATTTCGTCTCCTGAATATAACGGTTCTATACCGGGTTTCCTGAAAAATGCGATTGACTGGGTTTCACGATTTCGTCCGCAGCCATTCAATGAAAAGAATGCTTTGCTAATGTCTGCTTCTCCTTCAATGGCTGGCGCCAACCGTGCGCTTTGGTCTTTGAGAATTCCTTTTGAACATCTTGGCGCAAGAGTTTTTCCGAATATGTTTTCACTGGCAATGGCGCATAAAGCATTCACACCTGAAGGCAATATTGCTGATGCAACTCTGGCAAAACGGTTTGAAGATAACCTTGTTGCTTTTATGAGCCTTGTTGAAGCAGTAAAACATTATCCCTGCATCAAAAAAGCGTGGGTTGAATTTTTAGGAGAGAAACCTGATCCGGTTACTGAACGGGTGGAGTAGTTAAAACCGAATGCTGTTATGCAGCAAGCGGGTAAACACTAAGATGAGAGAAAGTATTTTTCTTCACATTAAAAAACAATTTAAGAGTTACCTTAATCTCTTATAAAAAACAGGTGTCCCTGAATCATTGGAAAATCAACTTTGCGGAGAGTGAGGGATTCGAACCCCCGGTACCTTGCGGTACAACAGTTTTCAAGACTGCCGCAATAGACCACTCTGCCAACTCTCCGGGGGCGAAAGTAGGAAAAAAGTTTAAAGGATAAAGTTTAAGATTATTGAAACCTGTAATATTGTTTATTTTCGTCAATGAATCTTTTAGTTTCCGGTTTAACCGGGATAAAGAAAAATCTTCATCATTTTGCGGGGCATGGAATAAATCGAAAACAAAATTAAACTTTTTAAAAATTTTTAGGAAACGCAGAAACCAGGGGGTATAAACAAGCTTAGTTAGTCTGCATCAATTTTAATGATTTCATCTCATTGTGATAAATCATAATCAAATGATACATGCCGGGTAAAAATTCCTTGTTTTTTGTGAATGTAAAAATATTTACGCCTTTGCCCGCAGCAATCTTTTTAGAGAAAATGTTTTCTCCGATTGCGTTAAATAAATTTAATTTGACCTCACCGTTTTCGGGAACTGTAAAAGTAACCCTGCATTCATTTGCGGATGGATGAAAATAGGTGCGTAAAATGTCAAACACATCTTCGCTGCTATTGTTAATAGTGCGCCAGTCACTGTAAGAAAAATTTTCGTTATAATCGGTTTGTTTCAGCCTGTAATATGAAATTCCGGAATAAGGAGTACGGTCTGTTTCGGCATATTCATTTACGACAGGGCTGTTTCCGGTTCCCTTTACACTGCAAATGGATTCTATATTATGCAAATCTTTTGAACGCTCTACGGTAAAAAAACTGTTGTTGGTTTCGCTTGCTGTCGTCCATTTTAAATCTACCTGCCTGCGCTTATTCAGTTCTGCGTCAAATGCCAGCAATTCTAAAGGAAGCGGGTTAGCTGTCTGAGATAAAGTAAAAGGACCGAACACAGTTACACCGGGAGTGGTTACAGTATTAGCAGCGGTATTGGCAGATTGAAATGGAACCGGGGCTTCCCAACCGCCTGAATATCTTTGGGAAACAAGCCCTGTTTCACCATTTGCAGGCTCTTCGCCCGGAGCATAAGTAAATGTAATTGTTTCAGTTCCTGAATAGCCATCTTCGATATCTATCTGCCAAAAACGATCAACAACGTTTGCACTGTTGTCGGTTCCGGAACTATTATTCATATTGCCAACAGCATTCGGTGTTACAGGATAAGGTGTGTTATTGGGAGCCGAAGGATAGGTGGATGTAGTTATATAGCCCAGTGTTCCCGCTGTGGGATCAAGTGTTAAAGGAATTATCGTGCCCCCTGCAGTTCCGAATGGAATAACATGCGCCCCTGTTGTGCTTGCTAAATTCCATTTTAATATTCCTGAATTGTCTGTTTGCTCTGACAAAAGGTATCCATTAGTGTACGCGATGGCGGTTGTAGCCGAATTGTTTATAGTTATCTTATGAGAATTAAGAACAACAGGGCCATTGGTCAATGTGAAGGTATTGGATACTTCAGCATCAATATTCACAGTCACACTGTTTGATGGTTTATTCACTATGGCATCATAAAATACAGTACCCGAAATGCCGCTGATATTTTGCGCAGAGGTACCCCAAAAATTTACTTTTCCCGTGCCTGCCGGATAAGTGCCATCATTGATCCAATCGCCTTTTAAATAAAAGTCACCATTATTTTCTGTGCTCCCTGTGGCTGAGGTGGTAAAAGAACCTTCATCTGATACAATTGTTCCCGTTGAAATATACATTGTTCCGGTATTAATGGCATTTTCCTGTGTATATCCTTTTTGAACAAAAAAGAAAGTTACTAATATACCTGCTAAAAGTAAATTTCGTTTAGTTATTTTCATAGATTATTTCAGTTGACACGTTATCTTGCTAACGGTAATAAAAAAATAAAATAATAATTATTGCACCAGTGATACTATTCTCCAGAAAGATCCGGTGTAAACTAATGTTGCACCTCCGTCACCTGTTATAGTTACATTGGCACCGCTTCCGGTTATAATACGGTTTGCCGCTACGCTGAGAGTGTTATTCGTCAAAATAAGGTTTCCACCAGAATTGGAAATATAAAGTACCAGTCCGTCATAGGGCGTGTCAAAGCCCGATATTGTTTTTGCAGAAGCATGCGAGAAATACAATACGGTTTTACCAGAGCGGGCATAGTCATTTATAGCACCATTGCTTGTACTGTTGTTGTATGGAGTAAAAAGAATATCGCCATTCACATGCAATTTAGCGGTAGGTGTCGGGTAACAAATACCCACGTTAACCGCATTTAACGTTAATGAATCTCCTAAAACCATGCTGTTGCTGGCTCCGACTTTTGCATTATAGCCGATGGCTGTTGAATTGGACCAGGCGATTGATGTTGCATTGGCGCTGTCCCCGATATAAGTATTATAAGAACCGGTAGTGTTTGTCCTGCCTGCTCCGTAACCTATTGCGGTGTTAAAGCTGCCTCTTGTACTCTCAAGTGCCAGTGTCCCCATTGCAACATTATACGAACCGTTTCTATTTTGAAGCAGGCTGTTATAACCGTATGCGCTGTTGAAGGTTCCGGTGGTATCATTAAACAAGGACTGATAACCGAATGAAGAGCTGCCTGACCCGGAAAAATTTCGACTGAGTGCAGAAACTCCTACCGCTGTATTTTGTGAACCGGTAATCATTGCTCCCAGTGCGGCTCCTCCCACTCCTGTATTACTTCCACCTGTGGTGTTAGCCACAAGGGCGCCATTACCTACAGCGGTATTGGAGGCACCGGTTGTATTTGCATAAAGCGCCCTGTGTCCGAATGCTACTGTGGAATTTGCAGTATTATTATAACAAGCCCCGTAACCTACAGCCGTCACCCATAGAGGGGCAGTGGCTAAATAACCTGCGCTGTCGCCAATAAAAACATTTCGCGATCCGGTTTTACAACTGCGTCCTGCCATGTGCCCGATAATAGTATTGTAATTGCCTGTTGTTATTGAATCACCTGCCCTGTAACCAAAAAATGCATTTTGTAATGTGTTATCAATTCTTCCGGCCTTCTGATTGTTTACTTTAATAGTAAAGGGAACATCATCTGTTGTTCCCAAAAAGTTGGTACCGTCAACGGTGCCTGAATTTCCTGTGGTAAGCCAGCCGGTACTGGTAAAAGGTGTCCATGCGCTGCCATTATAATACCAAAAACCTGCAGAGCCATCGGTCTGGTAAATTAACAGTCCGGTTGCCGGAGAGCTGATAGCAGTCTTCTGAGCTGCTGTCATCCTTGGAGTCAACATTCCTTTTGTTGTAGAGGTAAGATCAAGGACGGAAGATGCAGTTGGAGATGTTGTCCCGATTCCAACCTGGGCTTCGACATGCCTGTTATTAATCAATAGCAGCAGAATGGAAGCCAAAATTACTTTAAGAAGATTTTTTTTCTTTTGAGTGTTCATAAAATTTGCTTATTAATCAGATAACAATAAAAATATATTTATGCATTATATCAGGGAAAATGAATTTCGTTTCCACTATTTGATCAAAAAGCTTACATATTTATAAATTTCATTCAGATTCACTGGTTTTTCTTTTAAAAAGAACGTATAGGAAACAAATGGAACATTTAACTGCAATTATTCTGAATATGTTCCTGAAAAATTATTAAAAGATATATACTGATGGAACTGATTAATTGCATTTTCAAAATGTATTTATTGTCCGTAACAATAAAAATATCAGGATTATTTAAAAATCTTACATTTTATTTTACAGGGTTGCAAGTCAAAGGCACATTTTTAAAGTGCAAAAAAATATTACCATTTGCTACCCAAAGTGTCAGGCAACTTTTTTGTTTCAATACTTAATTTTTAAACTCCAATTTACCCATCTTGCCATGTCCGATTGCGAAATAAGTGGCTGTTTTTTTCTCTTCGCCTCTTAACATCAAACCCCTCCCTTTTCCTTGTTTCCTCTGCATTTCAGCCATTTTTTATTAACAAAATATTGTTGGTATCTTATGCTTTTTCATTAAGCCCCATTGAAATTATTATCTAAGATTGCACAAGTTTTTTATCGGGTTCCGCAATCCTTACTTACTTCCTTATGACATGATTGAACATTACGA
>DATEMK010000603.1:0-7589 GCA_035275625.1 Bacteroidia bacterium | reverse complement strand
TTTCAGATTCATCCGCAATTTCTTTACCGGTACTTTCCACGTTAACAAGTCCAATTTCATACAAACATGGGACATGGAATTCTGTGCTTACCTGGTTTGCATAGTTCTTCAACTTTTCTTCCACTTCATTTCGCTTTATGTCCAAATTAATAAGCAACCCGGGCGTGGAGAAATTATCATAAATCTCCGGTAATGACATTACATGCGTTAATGTTATTTGAGCGCCTGTTTTGCTGGCGAGCTTTGAAGCATACTCAACTGCATTGTTGGCAGCTTTTGAGAAATCAGTCGGGCAAAGAATCTTTTTTATTGACATGGTCTGTAAATTTAATTGTTCTTTTGTCTTGTTCTTCTTTCTTTTTAAGTTTTTCCTGTTTTTTAAAATATCCTCTCAACAGAAAGCTGTGTTTTAATCCTTCGAGGTCTTCATCAAGCTTTGCTGAAGAAGTTTTCAGGTTACTGATGCTCTGTTGTAAATTCTCCGCTGAGATACTGTCATTCAGCAAAACAGAAGCGATTCCGTTTCCATTGTTAAATTTATTTAAAATTTCATTCAATTGCTGAGAAGAAGCAGAAAACTTTTCACTCGTATTTTTTATTTCAGCCACTGATGATTGCAAATTTTTTGTCATCACAGTATCATAAATTAACGCACCGGCAATTCCATTTCCTTTTTTTATATCGTTGACAATCGAAGATGCTTCTGCAGAAACCAAAGACAGATTTTTGCTGACCGATTCAATATTTTTCATGATCCGGTGCAGTTCAGATGAAAGCGATGTATCAAATAAAGCCGAGTACATGCTGCCGCGACTTTTGCCGATATTGTCCGTTATATTTTTAAGATTTTCTGAAACAAATGCAACGTTATCGTTTGTGTACTCTAATGTCCTGAGCATTGCTTCTGTATTTACACTTTTTTGAGAAGGAATCTCGCTACCCGGTTCCACAAACGATGATTCTGATGTTCCGGGATCAATATTTACCAGCCTGTTTCCCATCAAGCCATCCGTTCCGATGCTGGTAATTGAATTAGCACGGATAAAATTTTTCATACCTGCATCAATAACCATTACAACATGAATAGTTGTATCATTTTTCATTTCAATTTTCTCAACTGTACCTATATCAATTCCGGCATAACGAACATTATTACCTGTTTGCAAGCCGCCAATATTTTCAAATGTAGTATTCAGCTTAAATGTGCTTCCGAAAATATTTTTATTGTCCCCAATGAAATATAAAGCGATGATGAGCATTATTACTCCTATCACCATAAAGATGCCAAGACGAATATTTCTTAAAATTTCTTTTTCCATAATTCATTTAAAGAATGAATGCACTTTGGGATCATCCAATTGTTTTAAGTAATCAAATGTTCCTTCTGCATAGTTAATTCCATCAATCATCAGCACAAGGCGGTTTGCAATAATTTGTGCACAATGCATATCGTGTGAAATGATAATAGATGATGTGTTATACTTTTTCTGCATCTGCAGCATGAGGTTGCTTATTTCTTCTGCTGTAATCGGGTCCAGACCGGTAGTAGGTTCATCATAGAGCATAATTTCAGGATGCAACACTAACGCTCTTGCAAGCCCGATTCGCTTTCGCATACCTCCTGATAATTCAGCAGGCATAAGATTAATAGCATGCAGCAGTCCAACATTATTCAATGTTTCTTCCACCAACTTTTTCAATTCTTCTTTCGTTTTGTGTTTCCCATGTCTCCTCAATGCAAATTCAAGGTTTTCTTTTACGGTCATGCTGTCATACAATGCACTACTTTGAAAAACAAAACCGATTCGTGCTCTCATTTTATCCAATTCATGATGATCAATGTCAGTAATTTCTTTTCCGAATACTTTCAGCGAACCGCCATCGTATTTCAACAATCCTACTATACATTTAATCAGCACTGATTTTCCGCAGCCTGATTTTCCAAGTACTACCACATTTTCACCTTTTTGAATTGTCAGATTAAAATCATTCAGCACACGGTTTCTTCCAAACCTTTTTTTCAGATGAGTAACTTCTATGACTGGTTCGCCATATCCCTTAATAAAAGTTTGTTGTGTATGCTCTGCAGTCAGTGTTTCCATTTTCAGATAAATCCTAAGAATCCGGTGACCTGCACAACCAGTAAATCAATAATAAAAACCAGCAAAGAAGCAATAACCACTGAAGAATTTGCAGAGCGACCTACTCCCTCAGTTCCTTTTTTGGAATTATACCCTTTATAGCAACCGATAAGCCCGATAGCAAACCCGAAAAAAAATGTTTTGATGAATGCCGGAATGAAATCACTGTACAGCAAACTTTGAAACACCTGGTTAAAATACAAGGTAAAGCTTACCGCCCCGCTTACTTTCAAAGCAAGATAAGAACCATACAATGCGATGCCGTCACCAATCACAACGAGCAAAGGAACCATCAGCGTAGTCGAAATAATCCGTGTCACTACTATATATTTAAAAGGATTAGTGCCGCCCACTTCCATAGCATCTATCTGCTCGGTAACTTTCATCGAGCCTAATTCAGCGCCAATACTCGAACCGATTTTACCCGCACATATCAGTGCAATTACAACAGGACCTATTTCACGAATAATGCTGATACCAACCATTTTCGGAAGCCATGCTTCTGCTCCGAATTCAACCAATGTCGGTCGTGATTGTAACGTAAGCACAAGCCCAATGATAAATGCCGTTAATCCTACTAATGGCAGCGAACGGTAACCGATTTCGTACGATTGCCGCAGCACTTCTCTCCATTCATAAGGCGGCAAAAACCCTTCTTTAAAAAATCTTATTGCAAATCGCGTGGTATCACCCGCTTCATTAAAAAAATCCTGCATGCCAGGCGACATTAATGATAATATGCCTTTAGGTTTACCATCATCTTCATTAACAACAATTATATTATTATTTTCAGGCATTCAAAAATTTTTGTCAAAACTATGACAGCCGTTGGCCTGCATCCATGAGGATGTTCATTTCAAAACATGATTTTAATCATATGTCGCGATAATAGGTGATCCTAATATTGCATTTTAGAACATTCAATCAAAATTTAATATGGACATAACATTGCTTCTCACTCCGGATACAATTGCACCGCTATTTACGCGAGTATTTCTCGGCATTCTTTTTTTCATGCAGGGTTACGACAAAATTTTCAATATTAAAATTGCAAATGTCATTGAAACGATCAGGCCGTCTTATCATAAATTGAAGTTACCAGACTTTATGATTGCTCTAAGCGCATATATCACATCTTACATTGAGCTTATTTGCGGATTACTTCTGATTGTTGGTTTTATGAAATACCTCTCGCTTTATTTATTAGGAATAGATTTAATTATTGTTTCTTTCGGCATGTCAATCATAAATTCCGTTTGGAATATGCAACTGGTATTTCCACGTTTTTTGCTTTTACTGTTTTTGCTTATTTATCCCGAAGAGTTTGATCTTATCTCAATTGACAATTTATTGACTTATCTCAAATAAGTCTTAACAGAATTTTATGACCTGGCTTTTTGCAATCATTGCTCTGTTGTGTGAAATTATAGGGACAGTTGGTGGGTTTGGTTCGTCCGTGTTTTTTGTTCCGCTTGCAGGCTTTTTCTTCAATTTGAAAATAGTTTTAGGGCTGACAGCCGTACTGCATGTATTCAGCAATCTTGCCAAAATAATTTTATTCAGGAAACATATTGATTACAAACTTATGTGGCTGTTTGGCATACCGAGCACGTTTGCAGTTATGCTGGGAGCATGGATAGTTACTGTTACGGATATAAGATACGGAGAATTAATTCTGAGCATTTTTCTCCTTTCATTCAGTGCCTTTTTTTATTTTAAACCGAACTTCATATTACCTCCTAATAAAGCTAATGCAATTACGGGAGGAAGCATTGCAGGATTTCTGGCGGGGCTTATCGGAACGGGTGGCGCTGTCCGGGGTGCAAGCATGACAGCATTTAATCTTGAGAAAAGCGTTTTTGTCGGAACTTCAGCAGCCATTGATATGGGAGTTGATTTCAGCCGTTCTATTATTTATCTCGAAAATGGTTTTATTGGTAAAGAGCATTTACCACTCATTCCAATATTGCTTTTTGTTTCTTTTGTGGGATCTTATATTGGAAAGAGAATTTTTGCTTATGTATCACAGGTTAACTTTAAAAAAATAGTTTTGGGACTGATATTCATAATAGGTATCATCACTTTTGTTAAATCAATTCAATAAAATGGAAAATACCAAATTTGAGCAACTGCTGCAAAACGAAGACGAGCATATTAAAAAGCTCCACGGGATAGTTCTCGATTCTGTTAAAGAAGAGGAACTCATAGCGAGCAAAATTTATGCAACAGAAGAAATACTTTCTATGGGTGACCGATTGGCTGATAAGGTGGCTGAGTTTGGCGGAAGCTGGAAGTTTATCATTTTATTTTTTGTGATAATGGCTTTCTGGATATGCGCCAATGTGTATTTATTAAAAGATAAACCTTTTGACCCGTTTCCGTTTATTTTACTCAATCTTATTTTGTCGTGCATTGCCGCATTGCAGGCTCCCATCATTATGATGAGCCAGAACAGGAAAGAAGATAAAGACAGGAAACGTTCGGAAAATGATTATGTGATTAATCTTAAAGCTGAAATTGAAATTCGTAACTTGCATCATAAAATTGATTTGCTTATTGTTGAACAAATGAAAAACCTTTTTGAAGTTCAGAAAGCGCAAATGGAAGTGATGCAGGAAATCAAATCTCATTTACTAAAAAAATAAATCTTTTTACGTTGGAAAAAATCTATATTCATTTTTTAGGTGCTGCCGGAACTGTAACGGGTTCCAAATATTTAATTACAGGATTCGGAAAAAAGATTCTTATAGATTGCGGTTTGTTCCAGGGATTAAAAGAACTGCGACTTCTTAACTGGAATCATCTGCCGGTGAATGTGTCTGAGATTGATGTGGTGCTGCTTACGCATGCACACCTTGACCACACCGGTTATTTACCTAAGCTTATTAAAGACGGATTTAAAGGAAGAGTGATGGCAACTGAACCCACCATTGACATTACGGAAATCATTTTAAAAGACAGCGCCAAAATACAGGAAGAGGAAGCTGATTATGCCAATAAACGCGGTTACTCCAAACATAAACCAGCGAAACCTTTATATACTGTTGAAGATGCGGAGCAAACGTTTTCACATTTTGAACCGGTGAAAATAAATGAGTGGATTGCATTGAGTGAAAAAATAAAGTTTCGTTTGAAATATAACGGGCATATTATAGGTGCAACATTTATTGAGCTTGATATGGGGGGGAAATTATTTGTGTTTTCAGGAGACATAGGTAGAGAGGAGGATTTACTGCTTGATGTTCCCGAAAGACCGCAGAAGGCAGATGTTCTTTTTATTGAAAGCACCTATGGAGACAGACTGCATCCGAAAGAAAATACAGAAGCTCTGCTTAAAAATATTATTGAGAAAACGTTGCTAAAAAAAGGAACCATGATTATTCCAAGCTTCGTTGTGGAACGCTCACAGACATTAATGTATATATTATGGAAAATTTTTAAAGATTCTTCGCTACCACGAATTCCCCTGATTATGGACAGCCCGATGGGAGCTAATGTGCTGGAGATTTTTCATAAGTACCATGCATGGCACAAACTTTCGGACAGTGAGTGCACAGAAATGTGTAACATGTTTGAAGTGGTGCAAAGCTATAAGGAAACACTTGCTCACATTGATAACCCGATCCCTAAAATTGTTATCGCAGGAAGCGGCATGGCAACAGGCGGGCGTGTGCTTTCGTATTTGCAGGAATATATCGGCAAACCGGAAACAACCGTCCTCTTAGTGGGCTACCAGGCAGAGGGAACACGGGGAAGAAAATTATTGCGTGGAATAAATGAAATTAAAATATATGGTAACTATTATGAGGTGAAAGCTCGAATTGAAAATCTTGTAGGGCTTTCCGGACATGCCGACCAGCAGGAACTTTTAAACTGGATGAGCGAACTAAAAAATACTCCTGAAAAAATATTTATTGTACATGGAGAAAAACAGGCATCGGATACTTTCAGAGTTAAAGTGAAAGATACAAAGGGATGGGATTGTACATTGCCAAAGCTTTATGACATTTTTGAGATAGAAGTTTAGTTTTTTACTGGTAATCGTTTTTTATAATTTGAATTATTAAAGCTGGTGGTTTAGTTCATTTTATATTTTTCGGAATCAAATATTTTTTGGATTCATTCAAATTTTCTAATGCCCGCGCAAAAATCCTTATGATATAAATCACTTGCAGACATGACAAATGTGCATTAATTAAGGAAAGCAATGCATGTAATTTTGGAAAATAATTTTAAAGCGATGTATGATAGAAAAAAGCGGAATGGCAACCATTACATAGCCATAGATGAGAAGCAGACGATTGCAACTCTGCAAAAAGAGTTCAATAAAAGTTTCCCTTTTCTTAAAATCGAATTTTTCCGGGAGCCATGTATAAAGGGCAAAGGAAATTCAAAAGACAAAATGATCATGACCAATGAAGTAATCAGTCGGTTGCAAAGGAAAAAGCAATCCGGTAAAATTTCATTTACTAATCAAACATTGGTAAGCGAGCTTGAAGAAAATTTTCTTAATAAATTCGGAATCTGCATGCAGGTATTTCGTAAGTCTGGAAATATATGGCTTGAAACTACTTCTACAGATGACTGGACCCTCGAACAACAAAATGAAGAAGGCAGAAGCCTGGCACAACATTTTAAAATTGAAAGAGAAAACCCTGATGATCACGATATGTACTAAATAAATCAATTTATCTATCAACTATGATTAATAATGGAACCTTAATAGAGAAAGACATTCACCATTCAAATACAAAATGGGATGGGAAGATGCATTTCGAAAGTTCAGTAAACGACCACGTTATACATTTTGACAAGCTTGCCAAACATGGCGGAGATAATATAGGACCAAGACCCAAGCTACTTATTCTTTCTGCAATTGGCGGATGCACGGGGATGGAAATAGTTTCCATACTTGAAAAAATGCGTTTGAAAATCCAGGGATTAGAAATTGATGTTGCAGGTGAATTGAATGATGAACAGCCAAAAATATATAAATCAGTTCATATTGTTTTTAAACTAAAAAGTTTGACCCGTGATAAACAGAAAATCGAAAGAGCCATTCTTCTTGCAACAGAAAAATATTGTGGAGTGCTTGCAATGGTGAGACATTTTGCGACCGTGACATCAGAAATTAAATTTTCATAGACAGAATTTTGTTTTTTTTAAAACCTGATGAATTTCATAAACCGAAAAGCTAAATACTACTATTTATCTTTTCTGAAGCATGATTTTAAAGCTAGCATTACCGTATTCTTTGTTGCGCTTCCGCTTTGCCTTGGAATTTCATTGGCTTCAAATGCTCCGGTTTATTCAGGATTATTAGCCGGTATCATTGGAGGAATTGTAGTATCCGTCATCAGTAAATCAGAATTAAGTGTAAGCGGACCCGCTGCAGGACTTACAGCAATTTGTGCTACAGCTATCACACAGCTCGGAGCCATTGAAATT
>DATEMK010000602.1:0-39679 GCA_035275625.1 Bacteroidia bacterium | reverse complement strand
GAATTGTGAAGGATTCGGAAGCGTGATTGGCATTGATGAGGACCTTGTGGTGCCTGATAAAAGCCTTTCTGTGTACAATAACGCAATTGCTCCCTGGCGGAGTGAAAAAATGCATGAGTGGTTGGAGAAGCTGATCAAAACTTCGTATAAATTTAATTTTCCCATTCACCGTCCTTTTTATGAGCTGAATGAATTTGACAGGAAACTTTTATGGACGGGCAATAAACATTTCGAAGGGCTGAATGCTTTTTTCAAATATGTGGAAGAGCAATCTTACAAAATTCAATACCGGGTAATGCTGTCGCGCTACAGGGGTAAAACGGTTTGCCCGGATTGCCAGGGTTCACGTTTAAGAAAAGACGCCAACTATGTGAAGGTTGCTGGAAAATCCATTACCGAAATTGTTTTGATGCAGGTAAAAAACAGTGTAAAATTTTTTAAAGAAGAATTGAAGTTAGATGACCATGACACAGTTATTGCAAAACGTTTATTAGTTGAAATAACGAACCGTTTGCAATTTCTTGTTGATGTCGGATTAGGTTATCTTACTTTAAACCGTTTATCAAACTCATTATCCGGGGGAGAGTCGCAAAGAATAAATCTCGCCACATCACTCGGCAGCAGCCTTGTCGGTTCCATGTACATCTTAGACGAACCAAGTATCGGGTTGCATCCGCGCGATACGCAGCGGTTGATTGCAGTTTTGAAATCATTGCAAAAACTTGGCAACACGGTGATCATTGTAGAGCATGATGAAGAAATAATGCGTTCATCCGACCAGGTAATTGATATTGGCCCGATGGCAGGCACTAAAGGAGGTGAATTGATGTTCCAGGGAAAATTTGAAGAACTGCTTCGCGACACCAGCAGCTTTACAGCAAAATTTCTGAATGGAATAGAAATTATCCGCGTTCCTTCACGCAGAAGGAAATGGAAAAATAATGTTGAAATAAAAGGTGCGCGTGAAAATAATCTTAAAGGATTTGATGTGAAGTTTCCGTTGGGGGTTTTGTCAGTTGTCACAGGTGTGAGTGGTTCGGGAAAAACCTCGTTGGTAAAAAAGATTCTTTACCCTTCCATAAAAAAAATGCTTGGCGGGTATGGTGAGCAAACCGGCAACTATGATATGATAAAAGGTGAGTTCAATCTTATCACGGGGGCGGAAATGATTGATCAGAACCCGATAGGAAAATCGTCACGGTCCAATCCTGTTACTTATGTTAAAGCGTATGATGAGATTCGTGCCTTGTTTGCAGAAATGCCTGTGGCACGTGCACGCGCATTGAAACCTTCGCATTTTTCATTCAATGTGGAAGGCGGCAGGTGCGATATATGCCAGGGCGAAGGGGAGGTAACCATTGAAATGCAATTCATGGCGGATATTCACCTGAAATGCGAAGCGTGCAACGGAAAACGGTTTAAGGATGAAATTCTTCTTGTCACCTATAAAGAAAAAAATATTAATGATGTGCTGGAGATGACAGTGGATGATGCCCTGGAATTTTTCAATTCAGTGCCGCTGGGAAAATATCAGAACCTTGAGCTTAAAATAATATCGAAATTAAAATCATTAGCTGATGTAGGTTTGGGTTATGTAAGGCTCGGACAATCTTCTTCAACATTAAGTGGCGGTGAAGCACAACGAATAAAACTTGCTTCTTTTATCGGCAAAGGCGCAAGTTCATCAGGAACTCTTTTTGTTTTTGACGAGCCTACAACAGGACTGCATTTTCACGATATAAGAAAATTGCTGGATGCTTTTAACGCCTTGATCAACCAGGGAAATACGGTCATTGTGATCGAGCATAATTTAGAAGTAATAAAATGCGCTGACTGGATCATTGATCTTGGTCCTGAAGGAGGTGATGAAGGCGGACAACTACTTTTTGAAGGAGTGCCCGAAGATCTGATAAAATGTAAAAACTCGATTACGGGACAATATTTAAAAGACAAATTAGAAATATCCAATTGAATTTACAGGATATCTTTTCAAACGGTCATTTAAAAGAATTTTCTATTTTCCGGATGGTTTTTTTTAAAACATTAAAATAAAGCGTCAGTACAAGAATAAAGCTCATCACCCAGATTACTGCAAGGTTCACCTGCCAGGTGCTGAAATAATTTCCCATCACATTTTTGCGTGATACAAAAAATTGTGTGCGCACAAACGAATTGTATGATCCATCCATGAACACCGGCTGGTAGCGCTGTATCAGTTCATGTTTGCCTTGTTCAACCGGGTTTTCGTGCGCATTTTTAACAAAGTCATTTAAGTTGTCATTGGTATAATTGTCCATAAGAAAAGTAAGTTTTTTTCCACCGTCTTTATTTTTTAAGATGGCTTTTGTGATCTGGTCCTTTTGCGTCATCGCCCGGTTATATTGCGAAACATAATACTTCTTCAATTTCTCCAAATACGTTTTTACCTTTTGATAAATTGCTTCGTCAAAAACTGTCAATTTAATTTCAGAACTATTATCAAATTTTATTTCCTGATTAGTTTTTAATTCTTTCTCTAATTCATTTTGCAAAAACACAATTTCATCATTAAAAGATTTTCCAAATTTTTTCAGGTGAAGTGAATCGAGCTTATCATTCATTTTCTGAAGCCAGTAATTTTTATATGTTGACTCGCTCATCTTTTTATCCACGTCAAAAAAAATCTGTTCGTACCTGTTATTTTTAAACTGGTTTACAGTCAGCGCTTCAAAAGCCCATCGTGATGCCATTAATTCTCCAATGACCGGAACCTTGTTCTGAACTGTAACGGATGGATTAAGCTTTTCAAATTTTACAATAACTCCGCTTAAAATTATTTGCGGAATTATTAAAAAAGGGATCAGGATATAAATGGTAACTGCGGAATTAAAAGCTGAAGAAATATTTAATCCCAGCAAGTTTGCAAAACACGAAACCGAAAATAACATCAGCCAGTAATCAAAATACATTTCTTTAACACCAAATATTGTATTTCCGATTAAAACAAAAGTCAGCGTTTGTATGGCAGAAATTAAAAACATCACTGCTGTTTTTGACGACAGGTAGCTGCTCCGGCTCAGGTTGAGAAACGCTTCACGCTTCAAAATTTTCCTGTCACGGATTATTTCTTCAGCGCTTACTGTTAGCCCCATAAAAAGGGCGACAATTACGCTCATGAAAATATAAGCTACCAGGTTGATGTTTTCACGAAAAATATAAGGACTATTCTCTTTATAATATTTAAGAAAATAAGCAAGGATAAAAGCGAGCAGTGGAGCTTCAAGAAAATTAATCAGCAGGTATTGGGTATTGTGTATTTTAGAAAGGACATCGCGTTGAATGAAAACATTTAATTGTTTTAAGCGGGAAGGTTTTTTATCTCCGATCGATGGGATGGGTTTTTCTTTTTTATTTGTTTCCTGTTCAGATCCATGCAATGTATATTTTTCATAAAAGTTGTTCCATTCTTCAGGAGAAATTTTCCGGGTGGGTGTCGGGTTGCCAAATTAATCAAGAACCTTTGATTCAATAATTGAAAAAATCTGTTCCGGGTTTATATTGCCGCATGTCCCGCATTCACCTTCATCCGCATCAGCATAGTTGGCTCTTGTTTTAAAATAGATGAGCGCATCAGAAGGGTTTCCAAAATAAACAGGATAACCGCCCATGTCGAGAATAAGCAGTTTGTCAAACAATTTAAACACATCGGATGAAGGCTGATGAATCACCACAAAAACAAGTTTTCCGCTGATGGAAAGTTGTTTCAGCAGATCCATTACATTTTCAGAATCAAGAGAAGACAAGCCTGAAGTGGGCTCATCCACAAACAAAACTAAAGGAGCACGAATGAGTTCTAAAGCAATATTTAATCTTTTGCGCTGTCCGCCACTGATCATTTTATTGAGCGAATCACCCACTTTCAAATCTTTGATCTCGGCAAGACCCATTGTTTCGGCCAGGTCATTCACCTTCTTTTTAATGGTTTCATCATCCAGGTTTCCAAAACATAATTTGCTGTTATAAAAAAGGTTTTGAAAAACGGTTAATTCTTCCATCAGCAAATCATCCTGCGGAACATAACCAATCACACCTTCCAGCTTTTCTTTTTCATGGTGGATATTAATCCCGTTAATGGTCACGGCTCCTTTAACCGGGACCAGCGTACTGTTTAAAATATTCAGCAAGGTGGATTTACCGGCACCGCTTCCTCCCATTATGCCAATAAGATTACCGGAGGTTGCCTTAAAATTAATTGCATGCAATCCTATTTTTCCGCTTCGAAAAACAAATTCAACATTCCGCGCAGCCAATTCGATTTCAGAATGAAGCATATTCTCTAAAAAACTTCTTGACACATCGCTGTAATAAACAGGCCGTGCCTGCGTGCCCCTGATCACGGAACCGGGAGAGAATACATAAACTGTATCAATTAAAAGAAGCTGCCCGTTAAGCGTAAGCTGGGTACTGCCGAAATATTTTACAAACAGCAAACCCGCAGATCTGACATTCAGCATCCACAAATCGCCCTGGAGCGTATCATTGATCATGTGCTTTGCATGATTCAGCTTCCTGGAATAATTGTTATTAATCAGCAGGAATTCATCGGCATCTTTTATCAGCGAAGTATTTTTGCACGAAGCGAATGAAATACAGGTTGCAAATTCTTCACCGCTGATATGAAATGTATCCGCCACCAATGAAAGGACTTCGGACTCCAGCTCTGTAATTTGTTCATTGGAAGAATACGCAAATTCAATAAGCCTTATCAGTACAATATATTTTTGCTTTTTATCAAGCTCACTGTTGATGTCAACACAGATGCGTAATACTTTTACAGAATTTACAGAAACTCTTTTTTGAATTTTATTAGGATCGGCTTTCCCCTGGAGAAATTTTAAATACTCATCAAAAATTGCAACATACGTTTTAGCAGTTGCCATGCTAAGCTGCTGCCTTAAAAAAGCTTCCACAATATTTCTTCCCTGGACGGTAAGCCTGTCAGCATTGGCAACAATTGCAAAAAGCTGCATCAGCGCTCTTAAAATCTTATCACTCATACAATAACATCAACGAATGCGAATTTTCACGAATTTACGAATAAAGAAATTCGTGGTAAAATTCATTTCATTTAAATTATGTTTCTACCTGATAAAATGCTGAACAATGGAATGAACGAATTCGTTCATTCGTAAAAATTCTCCCGATAGCTATCGGGATCGTTGATGGCATCTAACTGATAATATTATTTCTCACCTGGTCAAGGCTCTTTGAAAGTTTCATTAAAAAGTCCTTGTTGATGTCTTTTGAATCGTTGAGCTCCTTATAAATCAGCAGGAGGTTTTCAAAGTCTTTTTTAATCTTCAGCAAATCATTATCATTTTTAAACTCTTCCAAAATTTTAGTGATATTATCAAGGTGAAGACGCTGCTCGTAAATCCTGTCGTAAAGTTTTTCATTGTCAGCATTGCGCTCTGCATTTTTAAGCAAATTAACCGATATGTGCTGGCATTCTATCCAGCTTCCGGCTAATATTTCGCTGGCCGTTTCGAGGCGTTCATTTGATTGAAGATAAGAATCTGTGGCTGAATATGCCTCATCAATAACACGCAACAGGGAATCTTTACTGTTTGAATTATTTTCAAAACGATTCACAAAACGGTTGAAAGTTTCTGCCATATTGAGCTGCTCGGCAAGTTTTTTTGATGTGGAATAATATTTAATTGACTCCAGGGTACGGTTATTCACAACGAGGTAACCCATATCTACCCCATAAATCCCGTAATTAAGCGCCTGTTTAAATGAGCTGTGATAATTGACTGCATTTTCAACAGGATTTAATAAACCCAGGTCTGTGGGAAGATTTGACTTTGAAAATTCATCCAGCACTTGCAAAGGAGAAGGGAGGTTGGCAATGGTGAAAGTAAAGCGAAAGCTGGCAAGTTCATTTACAGGTGTTGTATCAGCTGCAGAAGTGTTTTCACTCTCATTTGCCTGTCCTTCTTTGTTACCGTTGTTGCTGCAGGAATAAAAAATAAAGCAAATTGCAAAAGTTGATTTAAGAATCAAGTTTAGATTTTTCATAATAAATAGTTTTCAGCAAACCTACATGATTTTTTCAAAACCTCAAATTGTTCATTAAAAAAAATAAATCTTCTTTTCATTATTGAAAATATCCGGTGCAATCTCACCTGCCCGGAAGGCTTTCTTTTTGGTTTGAAGTTTCTTGCCATAAATTATTAATTTAAACAAATTGACGAATTTTGCAGGTATGAAAAACATCTTAGTGACAGGGGCCAAAGGAAATTTAGGAACAGCAGTTGTCAATAAATTTCTTGACAGCGGATACTGTGTTATCGGTACAGTATCGGCAAAGGAATCAACCGTTACCGGAAATAAAAATACACATCTTGAATACTATTCAGTTGATTTAACTGATGCTTCAGCATCAAAAGGTTTTATCCAGTCTGTTATTGCAAAAAATAAAAGCATAGACGGTGCTGTTCTCACTGTTGGCGGGTTTGCAGCAGGGAAACTTACCGATACGGCTCAACCGGATTTCGAAAAAATGTTTGCACTGAATTTTATAACAGCATTTAATATTGTTCAGCCTGTCTTAAAACAAATGATGACTCAGCCGGATGGCGGAAGAATTATTTTAATCGGTTCAAAACCCGGAATGTCTGCCTGCGAGGCAAAAGGTTCTGTGGCTTATGGCCTTTCAAAATCATTGGTGTTCCGCCTTGCTGAAATAATAAACGTGGAAGGAAAAGGAAAAAATATTTTTGCTTCCGTTATTGTGCCCGCCACCATTGATACCCCTCAAAACCGGGCAGGCATGCCCGATGCAAATTTCAGCGAGTGGGTAAAAGCTGAAGATATTGCTGCCATTATTGAATTTGTCTTTTCAGAAAAAGCAAAATCTTTGCGGGATGAAGTAATTGAAGTTACAGGGAATTCCTGATTTATTTTTTATTCCAGGAAGGTTTTGTTTTCAGCACCTTTTTATAAACCAGGCAGGTTTCAATGTGCGCACCTTTTAAATAACCAGCGCTTACCAGGAATTCATTCACTATTTCGCCACCGGTAAACTTAAATGTTTGTTTGAAAAGCTTTGTCCACTCATCTTTTGTTTTGGGATGGTGGCTATCTAACCATGATTTAAAAGAGCCTGATTGTTTCTGCAATTGCAAAATGGTTTTTGCATTTTCGATGGCGGCATTTACCTTCAGGCGATTGCGGATGATGCCTGCATCGTTTAATAACCGTTTAACATCTTTGTCTTTATATGCTGCAACTTTTTTGATTTCAAAATTGTGGAAAGCTTTGCGAAAATTTTCCTGCTTATTTAAAATGGTTGTCCAGCTTAATCCTGCCTGGTTTATCTCGAGAATTAAGCGGCAAAACAATTCGTTGTCATCATGAATGGGGAAACCATATTGCTTATCATGGTATTCGCGATGAACATTTACTTCATCCTTTTTGAGTGAATTAATAAAGGAACAGTAACTCATAACGCAGCATTTTAAGTTTCTGTAAAAATAGAAACAAGAGAGCAGAAAAAATAATTTAATGAAAGCTGTTACATTTTTAGATCAAAACTTCGCATTGGTATCCGTTTACTTTCAGGGCCCGGATTATTTCAGGTGATTTGATTTTTGTTCCTTCCACTCTTAATATTTTATCACAATCGTTTAAATCAAAATTTATTTTAAAATGAGGAAATTTTCCGGACAATTCTTTTAACACACGCTTTGCCTGGTATTTTTTTCCTACAGTTGTTTTGAAAACTTCCACCATTTTAATGAGCTCTAATTATTTTTTTGCTTTTGCTTTTGCCGATGATTTTAATTTTACTTGTTTTAGGTTCTCCTTCACTCTGAATTTCACCATTTTACTTATTAACCCGAAAGGTATCGGTTTGTCAACCGAGAATTTTACAGTCCCTTTAGAAACTTCATAAGCAGACAGCTCTTTTTTGAATTCCTTAATCCCCGATGATACGGGATAAAAACCGACATGATTTTTCCATGCGGCAAAATAAACGAGCATACCATGATATTTAAAAGCCGGCATTTGATAGCTTATCATTTCTTCCGCTTCAGGTGCGGCTTTCCGGATCGTTTGCCTGAACTTTTCAAGAACACCGCGAACACTTTCAGGTTGCATATCAATGTACGCATCAATATCTTTTGCTGAAATCTTTGTGGCAATCATGATTATTTTGCTTTTAATAATTTATGATATAAGAAGTAAGATAAAAACAAAAAGACTATGGGAAGAAACATGAAAACAATGGACGGATTTAATCCGCCTGAAGAAATTACAGAATAAGTTGCACCGGCCAAATCAAAAAACAATCCTGCGTAAGCCCATTCTTTTATTCGCGGAAACCCCGGGATAAGGATGGCAATTATTCCCAGCAATTTTGCAATACCAAGAAAAGGGATGATATATTTTGGATAACCCAAATTTGTCATAAAGGTTACGGCATCCGGAACCACCAATATGTCCGGAATGGCGGAGAACAACATGAACCCACTGAAAAGACCTGTTACAATCCAATAAAATATTTTAGTTTTTTTCATTTTGAGTAGTGTTTAGTTGAAGGGAATAATATTTGATTATTTAGAAATTTCGAAATGCATGCCGGTTACTCCGCATTTGAAAACTTTTGTTTTAATAAGATTTAGCTTCACCGGCTCATTGATATTTTTAAATAAAGGAATGCCCGCGCCAAGCAGGACGGGATTTACAAACAGCCAGTATTCATCAATCAAGCCGAGCTGCAAAAGTGTATGGCTTGCAGAAGGGCTGCCGAACATAATTATGTTTTTACCGTTTTTGTTTTTGTGCTTTAGTATTTCTTCTTTGATGTTGCTGCTTACAATCTGCGTTTTTGGAATATTTTTTCCAGCCAGAGATTTTGACAAAACAATTTTCTCAACATTGTTATACCATTGCGAATGCTCCTTATCATGTTTGGAAGCATTCGGCTGGTCACCAGCAGTGGGCCAGTAACTTTCCATCATATCATACGTGACACGCCCATATAAGCCGGTATCCGCATCATTTGTATTATGACCTGCGTAATCAAAGATTTCATCGTCTACATTTATCCAGTCCATTTCTCCTTTTGTACCTGCCACAAAACCATCCAGCGATGTGTGCATAAATGAAATTAGTTTTCTCATGTTGATTTAAAATTATTTTTGTGATTATGATTTTTCTGAAATAATTCCCACCATGCAGCGTACATCCGTATCGCTTAAATACATTTCCAGGCAATATCCCTGCGGGTCAATGCCCGGGTAGGTGAGCAACTCTTTAAATGCTTTGCCAATGCTTGTTACATCATCACAAAAACGCGGGATAAATTTGCTGATGTACTCTCCTTTTTTAATAATGAATGTTTCGCAGCCGGGAATTTCAGTTTCCTTTTCGTTCAATACTTCCGCAGCCGCTTTGTAAATTATAGTCCCGCTTCTACCCGGGTGAGATATGCCAAAGAATTTCCTGCTATTCACATTCTCAAGCCTGGAATGTAAGAATTGATGTGCTTCCATAACTTTATCCGGAAAAGATTTTGCTGTAAAGCAAATAACTTTAATATCGTTTTCCAAAAAATATTTTTCCATTTGAGAATTTATTTCTTTTGATTTTTTTCATAGTTAAGCAACCAGTGGTTTCCGAATTTATCGGTAAGGTCGCCAAACAGCGCTCCCCAAAAAGTATTTTCTAAAGCATGGTCGGCTTTGCCGCCTGATGAAAGTTTTGCATAGCAGTTTTTAATTTCTTCCTCGCTGCTGCAATTAAGCGAAAGCGAAACTGAATTCCCTTTTACCAATCCTTTCTCACTCACCATGTCTGAACCCATCAGGACTAACGTTCCTTTCGTAAGTGTTGAATGCAGGATGCAGTCTTTCATTTGCTTCGGCATTTTTTCTGACAAGGGTGATTCGCCAATTGTTTGCAGGGTGAGCTCACCACCCAGGCATTCTTTATAGAATGTCATTGCTTCACGGCAGTTGCCGTTGAATGTTAAGTATGAATTTATCCGTGTCATTTTAATTTAAAATTCAAATTGCCACAGATTCACAGATTTTATTTTGAAATAATTAAAATCCTAATCTGGGAATCTGTGGCAATTATTTATGCGTTCACTAACTTTTCAAGATCAAGCTTTTTCATTTTCATAACAGCCTGCATTACTCTGCCTGATTTTTTCTCGTCAGTCATTAATTTGCCAATGACGGCAGGAACAATTTGCCACGAAACACCAAACTTATCTTTCAGCCAGCCGCACATGCTTTCTTCTCCGCCTTCGGTAAGTTTGTTCCAGTAGTAATCTATTTCTTTTTGTGTTTCGCAATTCACCACAAGAGAAACTCCTTCGGTAAAAGTATAGTCATGAACTCCCGGTCCATCCATTGCAATCATGTCGTATTGATTAATGTTAAATTCCGAATACATCACTTTTCCTGCATTCGCCTTGTCTTCCTGCGGGTAGTGCATCAATAAATCTGTAGCAGAATTATCAAAAACAGAAGTATAAAATTTAACAGCTTCTTCAGCTTTGCCAAACTTGTTGCCGGTAAATAACATAGAAGGCCTTATCTGTGGTTTGTCGCCTTTTTCATTAACAACAGATATCTGCCAGGTCATTCCAAACTTGTCCTGGAGCCAGCCGTATCTTTCACTCCACGGCTGTTTATCAATGGGGATTAATGCTTTTCCGCCATCAAATAATTTGTTCCATGCATTATTTGTTTCATCTATTGTTTCAAATGTTGCAAAAATTGAAATGGCAGGAGTGATTTTAAACATCGGTCCGCCATTTAAACCCATGAATTTTTTTCCGTTCAGTTCAAAGTTTACAACCATTGGCGTGTCAACGGTTACTTTTGAATTTTTAAAAATGGAGCAGTAAAAATCTGCTGCGGCTTTGGCTTGTCCGTCAAACCATAAGCAGGGATAAATTTGATTTGTCATTGTTTTTTTGTTTTAATGGTTTATAAAATTTTTTTAAGCTTCGCACAACTCTTTTAATTTTTTCAATGCGATAGGCCATGTTTCAGTGAAATATTTTTTGTATTCTTCATTTGAATCCATTGAAACCGAAACCACGGTGGTTCCATTCTTTTCTGTAAAAGTGTAGTTTTCAGTGGCGCCCGCCCACCCTTCTACCTCTGCTCCTGAAGTTATTTCCTTTCCATCCTTAATAATACCGAGGTGTTCAATGGATACAAACTTTGCCGGGATGTTTTCTTTTATCCTGCTTACCATGCCGCTCATTACTCCATTTTCACCGGGACCAAGGAACAGTATTTTAGAGCCTTTTTCCCACGAGCCTTTAAAGTGAGAGCCTGGCGAAAACACTGCCGTCCACTGATCATACGTACCTTTATTAATCATCGTGTTATATGTCTTTTCCGCAGTGGCATTTATGCTGATGTCAAATTTTAAAACTTCCAGGCCTTTATAAGACTCAGCGTATTTCTTAAAACTGTTTAAAATAGCCTGCCAGCCTCCACGCTGCATTTCAACAGGGTTTTCATTTTCGGCTTCAAAAATTGAAACTACTTTTGTTGCATTGTCCTGTTTTGTAAAGTTTACTTTCACTTTTCTGCCGTCACCAATGGTATAGGCAATCAGTTCATTTGTTTTTACTTCGTCATACACTCCGCCAAAATCGAAACCGAAGCTGCCATCCTTTGCTTCCATTCTTGAAAGAAATTTTCCACCCACACGCAAATCATTTTCTGCATGTGGCGTGTGCCAGTCATCGGATGCGTTATTCCATTTAGTAATGTGTTCGGGTGAAGTCCAGAGTTTCCAAACTTTTTCTACAGGAGCGTTTATTGTCGCTTCAACTGTAATCGTGGTTTTTTCTAATGTTGTCATTTTATTTATTTTTTAGTGATGATTAATTTGATAATGCAAAGATGCAGGCTTAAAATGAAAATCTGTACTGTGCGAAAACGACATTTCAGGGGGTTGATTGCGACAAATTCTCTGCTTACTTTTGCGGTATGAAAAACGTATCCATCCTCATACCCGAAACTGCGGTGATAGAAGCTGTGGCTGATCCGCATTATATGTTTAAAGCTGTGAACCAGTTTTTGCAGTCATCAGGAAAACGCCCTTTGTTTAATGTCCAATTGGTAGGGCTTACAAAAGAAGTGAAATTGGAAAACAGCCTGTATTCTGTTCACACAGAAAAACTTTTGAAAGATGTGAAAAAAACTGATTTGATTTTTATTCCCGCTTTGAGCGGAGATATGAAAACTGCATTGAAGCTGAACAAAGATTTTGTGCCGTGGATTGTGCATCAGTATAAACATGGAGCAGAAGTAGCTTCGCTGTGCATAGGAGCTTTTTTGCTTGCCTCTACAGGATTGCTCAATGGAAAAAAATGTTCTTCGCACTGGAATTCCGCCAATGAGTTCAGGGAAATGTTTCCTGATGTGGATCTTGTGGATGGAAGCATCATTACAGAAGAGCAGGGAATTTATTCAAGCGGTGGCGCCAATTCGTACTGGAGCCTGCTCTTATATCTCGTTGAAAAATATACGGACCGCGATACTGCTATTCTTGCTTCAAAGTTTTTTGCTGTTGATATTGACCGCGACAGCCAGGCAGCGTTCATGATGTTTGAAGGTCAAAAAAATCATGAGGATATTGAAATAAAAAAAGCCCAGGAATTCATAGAGAAAAATTACCAGGACAAAATAAATATTGATCAATTAGCGGATATGTTTGCCATTGGCAGAAGAAGCTTTGAACGCAGGTTTAAAAAAGCCACAAACAATACGGTTGTTGAATACATGCAGCGTGTAAAAATTGAAGCCGCTAAACGAAGCTTTGAAAGCAGCCGGAAAAATATTAATGAAGTGATGTTTGATGTCGGTTATACGGATACAAAAGCGTTCCGCACTGTTTTTAAAAAAATAACGGGGCTGACGCCAATTGAATACCGGAACAAATATAATAAACAGTCAATCGCGGAATGAATGTGAGGGAACGATGAATGATGAAAATAAATTTTAACCACATAGGCATATAGAAAACATTGTATATGTGTCCTATGTTTCTATGTGGTTCAAAAAAAATTTAGACACATAGGCACATAGAAAACATAGCCTATGTGTCCTATGTTTCTATGTGGTTAAAAAAGAATCCTGTCCGGGAAATGATGAAAAATAAATTTAAACACATAGGCACATAAAAAACATAGTCTATGTGTCCTATGTTCCTATGTGGTTCAAAAAATTCTATGACTAAAAAATATCTTGACGAACTAACCTATAAAATTATAGGAGCTGTAATTGAAGTTCACAAGTTGATTGGTCCGGGCTTACTGGAAAGCGTTTATCAAAAATGCCTTAAAAAAGAATTTCAATTGCGAAACATAAAATATTACTCCGAATTAATTGTCCCGATTAATTATAAAGGTTTAGAGATGGAATCAGAGCTTCGCTGTGATTTTCTTGTTGAAGACATTATTGTTGTAGAATTAAAAGCTGTGGAAGTTATTGCTCCAGTATTCGAAGCACAAATTTTGACCTATATGAAATTGCTTGAAAAGCCCAAGGGAGTTTTAATTAATTTTAATTGTGTAAACATCTTTAAAGAAGGTCAAAAAACTTACGTGAATGAAATTTTCAGAAACTTGCCGGAAGAATGAACCACACAGGCAGATAGAACATAGAGTCAAAACTATATGACTTATGTTGCTACGTGGTAATTTTTTTTTACAATTTTTGAAGATCTCGTTTTTGATTTTCGGTTTAAAATCGCTTTCATCGTTTCCTCAAAATCATTCTGCACATTCATAAAAAAAATATGTGCATCATAAGGAGAATCGTAAGGAGAAAAATATTTATGCACATCACCATCGCTCCAGAACTTTGTGCTCATATAATAAAAATGATCACTGGTAGTGAGCTTTGCCCAGGTATCAATTAATTCTTTTTTTCCTGTTTTCTTCACTGCTTTTTCCAGTGAATAAATTTTATGTAAGGAATGTTTCTGCATTTTATTTTCATTCCATGCCGATAAGTCCCTCTCGGCATCCGCCCATGATGTTGTATAAGGAACGTCATAAATATCACGTGCAGGGAAAGCTTCCATTACTTCAGAAGGAGTTTTAAAATCAAAATCAGGATGTGTAAATATTTTTTCAGGCAGATGATCCAGGAAATCGAAGATGCCTGTCTCTTTCCACTGGTGCTCCCCGAATGTTTCGTAATCCATAAAAAGATTAATGCATTCTGCATCTCCTGCATGACCGTGAACCCAATGCGCAAATTTTTCTGACGTGAGCGGATGATCTTTCCATTCTTTATTCGAGAACCGGAATGCGATGTCATCACTCAGCTTATAGTTCTTTAACAGTAATTTAAAATCACTTACTCCCGGAGATTCATAAGTATAGTTTGGAGTTCTGTCCAAAAGAAAACGGTCAACACCTTCACACAACATTCCTTTAAATCCCATTTCAGAAACATATTGCGCAATTTCATTATTGAAAATTAATTCCGTGTTGCGGAAAACGGATGGATTCACTCCGAACAGATCATTTACTTTATTATAGTGCTTTTTAACCTGCCTTTCGAATTCACTTTTAGAATATAAAAACGAGAGTGAATGATAATACGTCTCCGATAAAATTTCAACACAACCGGTATCCACTAACTTTTGAAATGATTCAATCACTTCCGGACGATATAGCTCAAATTGCTCTAACGCTACTCCGCTAATAGAATAGCTGATCCTGAATTTTCCGTTGTGGCGTTTTATCAGCTCCAGCATTTTTGCATTAGCCGGAAGATAACACTTATCAGCAACCTTATTCAGTATCTCTTTATTCTTTTCATAGTCTTCGTAAAAATGATTCGTGCCAATCTGGTCAAAATTGTAATTGCGGATCCGAAAAGGCTGGTGAACCTGGAAATAGAAGCAAATGCTTGTCATCACTATTGTTTTTGCATCAACGAATACGAATAAATACGAATTTACGAATAACGTTGATGATGTTTTGTTTTTTAATTTCTAACTCAATTAAATACTTTATTTATTAGAATTGGTTTTTATTAAAGGTTGTAATTTAGATTCGTTCATTTGTATTTATTCGTATTCGTTGATGGCTTAGCTAATTCAATAGAAATTTATAATTGCCTAAAACAGTTTTTGCAGCAGCATCCCAATTAATATCTTTTAAATTCACTTGTGTTTTTTCAGTCAGTGTATCTGCCAGGCTTTTATAGTTTAACGATGCAAATAAATAATTTGCCATCTTGTCTGTATCCCAAAAATCAGTCTGCAATGTATTAGGAAGCACTTCCGCAGCGCCACTTTGTTTTGAAATCACACAGGGAATATTGTATTGTGCCGCTTCAACTGCCGAAAGTCCGAATGGTTCACTGACAGAAGGCATGATATACGCATCGGTCTCACTCAACAACTTTTTCACTCCCTCCTTGCTCAAAAATCCTCTGAACTCAACTTTATCTTTCAGATTATTTTTCTCCACTAAATACTCAAGGTGCGGTTTTAAATCTCCGGTTCCCGCAATGCAAACTTTTACATTGTCCATTTTGGCAAAAAGCTTTTGCGCGGTTTCAATCAAATATTCCGGGCCTTTCTGCGCAGTGATTCTTCCGAGAAACAAAACTTTTTTTTCCTTTTTGGAAGATGCAAATTTTTGCCCGGCTCTCTTAACATTAAAATCGGAATCATAACCGTTATATACAGGAAAAATTTTTTCTTCTCCTATTCCGTAATAATTAACTATGCATCGTTTCGTAAAATTACTCACCGGCAACACGCGGTCTGCCTGCATCATACCGGTTCTTTCAATTTCATAAACAGTATTCCGGCTTTGCGGATGCACCCGGTCAGTTTCCAAAGAATGTACATGAACAACTAAAGGTTTCTTCGAATAATGTTTCAGGTGCACACCTGCAGAATAAGTAATCCAGTCGTGCGCATGGATGATATCAAAATCAATATCGTCCGCCAGTTCACAAACCATGTCTGTGTAAGCAGAAACTTTTTGCATAATATTAGCGCCATATATATCTTTCTCCGAAAACAGGTTTTCACGTTCTTGTTTCGTGATATGCTGCCGCGTGCCAGCGTTCATCCATTGATGAATCGCCTTACGGGGCAATGTCAATGGATAAGATGAAAAAAGTTCTTCATTCCAGTTTATCTCCTCTGAAAACATTGAACCAACCTTACGGGATTGCATGGTCAATGTTTTTGAAGAAAAATGATTGAGCCCGATGATGTTTACATTTTTAACCTTAAATTTTTTTTCGTGCCGCGGCAAAATGAGCGTATTGTTAACATACTTACTCAGCGCTTTCGTCAAACCATAACATGCAGGACCTAAGCCACCGGCACAAAGTGGCGGAAACTCCCAACCCAGCGTCAGGACTTTTGGTTTAGCTGTCATATAAACAATTGCGATAATTTAAAGTTGTTTGTTTTTTTGTTTTGACTCTTGATACTTTCTGCTTTTTACTTTCTGCTTTCTGCCTAAAAAACAGCCTTACGGGGCTTTATAAAATGGTAACCTTACGGGATTACTTTTCTAAATTTTGAAACCTTACGGGATTTCAGTTTGTTGTTTGATCAGGCACTGAACTGCGGATCTCAAAAATTTTCAATCTTACGGGACTGAGTGAAACCTTACGGAGTTTCAATGAGCGTTTTGATTTTTGTGCAGCCTTACGGGGCTACCGGCAACCTTATGGGGTTGCCCCTTTGCCAATCAAAATCTTTGGTTCGGGAGTTGTACGTCAGTTATTTCAAATGGGTTTCACTGAATACATTTAAAATCCGGATTCCTTCCATCCATTCAGCAAAACAGGAATCGGAAAACAGGTTTCAGAAATGAAATATGAAAAATTTATTTAATAAAATAAGAAAACAGAAACGAAAAGCTGTTTTTATTTAACGATGGAAATCTCCGGGGCATTCTTCAAAGTCTGAAAAACCACGCAATAACGTTCTGTAAGCCTCAGCAGGTTGTTCAGTTGTTCTTCGCCTGCATCACAATCTAAATTAAACGTAAGGCGAATAGCTTTAAAACCCACCGGGGCTTCTTTTGAAACACCAAGAGTTCCGCGAAAATCAAGATCGCCTTCTGTATAAATAGTCCCTCCACGCACGTGAATTCCAATAGAAGTTGCAACAGCCTTAAGTGTCACTCCCGCGCAGGCAGCCAGCGCTTCCAGCAGCATATCGCCCGAGCAGGCAAGTCCGCCTGTTCCGCCTGTTGCAGGATGAAGCCCCGCCTCCACCATTGCTTTGCCTGATTCTATTTTGCATGAAATGCCTTCACCAAGATGGCTTTCCGCTTTTAAAGTAATAAGTGCCGCACCTGGCTCAGATTTGTATTTTTCTTTGAGAGGCGATTGCAGCTTTTTTAATTCTTCAGTATTCATTGTAACTGCAATTTTGCAACTTTAAGTTGACATGCATGCCACATTTATTGATTAAAATATTTTATTAGCTTGCGCTATTAAAAATTCAGGTTCCGTAAAACAAAAAAATTTATGCTTCGCCCCGCAGATGTATACTTTCTTCAGAAGCCGGAACCTTTAAAAAGCTGTTTGCAGTTCTTACGCCAGCATATTCTTAAGCAGGACAAGAATATTTCAGAGGAATGGAAATACGGAATGCCTTTTTATTGTTACAAAGGAAAAATGTTTTGTTACCTGTGGATTCATAAAAAATTCCAGCAGCCCTACCTCGGAATTGTGGAAGGAAAAAAAATTAACCACCCGGATCTCATCATGGAGAAACGTGCAAGGATGAAAATACTGCTGCTTGACGCAGAGAAGAATATTCCGCTTAAAAAAATAAATGCAATTTTGAAAGAAGCGCTCTCTCTTTACCGGCAAGCAGGGAAATAAAAAATATCCTGTGAAAAGGAATTCCCGAATTATTTCAGCGTTTAGTGTTAATCCGTGTAAATAGTGGCTATAATAATTCTAATATCTTCCGTTGAAAATTTTGGTCTGGATGGTTAAATTGAATTAAAAACTTTATTTTCGTCTCCCGGGTTTCAGAGCCTTGTAAGCACAACTATGAAATTACACAGTGTTAACTTTATAAAATAAAAATTATGAAAACACGCATCACCCTCCCCGCTATTATTAATTGTTTATTCTTATGTATCCCGTTTGTTCCGGGAATTATTAATTCTGCAAATGCGCAGCAAAATTTTTACAGCACACTTCTTACAACAAGTCCATTGCCGGAAACTTTCGATAATACTTCAACGTCACCTTTCGATATTGACACCACCACCTCCGCCTGCAATGGTGGAAATACGTTCTGGGGAATTGAGAGTAATACAGGTATCCTAAAGGAATTTGACCTCACCAATAATGTTATTACCTACACAGGAAACTATGTTCCTTCCTGCGGTGGATTATCACTGGGTATTTCCAACAACCTTAACGGTGGGGCAATGTCTCCTGCTTTTTATACAAGCCAGGGCTCCAATGTTGTTTATTGGGATGGCGGCAACACCTGGACGACTGTCCCTGGTACTGCCCCTGTGCCGTTATACAATTGCAGCGGAAACGGCAATAACCTATACTACTACAGCCCGGGCGCAACTACTGAGATCATTAAATATGACGGCAGCGTCTTTACCACTATATTTTCCACCACAAAACTAATGGGGTGTGCCGATATAGCTGTTGACAATAACGGCAATTTTGTTTTTGTTTCGGGCATCGGGGCTATGTCGGATTCCATATTTATAATTTCAGGCGCAGGGCAAATACTGCAGCGTTACCCTTTAACCATGAATGTGGGTAATGCCTATGGCTGCTTTCTTCTCAACTCTGTTTTTTACATCGCTTTGGGATCGGGAAACTCCGTTTTTCCAAACAGTCTTATCCCTGTAACCTTTACAGGCAGTAATGTAATTGTCAGCCCGCCTGTTTTCTTACCTGCAGGAACCGTTCTTACGGCTGACCTTGCAAGCTGCAATCCCGGTACATTGCTTGGGATAAACCAGCTACCGGGTATTAATGAAATTACGATTGCTCCCAACCCGGCAGTTTATAAAATCACCATCTCAGGTATTGAGGGTAATGACTGCAAATATGCCGTGTATGACGCAGCAGGAAGAGTAGTAATTGCAGGGGAGGCTACAGTAAACGGAAGTGCTTCCATTGACATCAGCATGTTAAACAGGGGTGCTTATTTTGTTGAATTAAAAACTCAGGATGAGGTTATCCGCAGGCGCTTTTATAAAATGTAAAAAAGGGGCCTGGAAATTTGAGTATGTTTTCGTGCTGAAAAATTTTAAGTGTACTTTAGTGTCAAACTAAAATTCTATTGAAAATGAAACAACTTCCAAAACCTGTTACCCTGCTGAAGATTATAATTATTACCTGCCTGGCATTCCCCTGCAAATCAAGAGAAATTACAGCACCGGTGCTTTCCCCTGTTTTTTCGAAGGAGGCAGCAGCCGAATTTTTAAAACGTCCTTTAGTTCTTTGTAAAAGGGAAGTTGACCCCAAGAAAGCCGAAAAATTAAGCAAGAAAGATCCCGAACAATTAAAAAGCGAAGAGACTTACAATAATTATTTTAACCAGGCTATGAAGCTTTATTTTGATTCGCTTTACAAGGGATCAAAAACAATTGAGCTTAAAAGCGAACAGGAGGTAAATGCTCTTATCCAGGCGTCATCACCCGCAGTAGCAATCGTGCTGCCTGTAAGCATGGACCGCACATTAACTTTAAACGGCAAAACTAAATACCTCGAAACTTATTCGTTTAATATGATGCTGCCTGATAAAAATAACGAGGAATTTATAATTTCCTTTATGAGTGATTTATTAAGTGATGCCGATTTTGTTTTCCTGGTTCAGCAAATAAATATTCACCTTCAGAAAATAATTGCGGGAGAAACGCTGCCTTCTTACAGCTGGTCAAATAAAAACACTGCCGGAAAGCTGAAGAACCTTAAGCTGATTGTAAACATGCAAAAGATAAAAGAAGGTTTAACCAAAGAGGAAATCACTGAAAATTATAAATACCCCATCGAGTTTGTTGACAGCTTAAGCGATTATGAAGACATTGTAACCGGACAAAAACCTGGTTATGCATACATCACCTCTGTGTGGAGTCCAACGCTTTGGGGAGCCGGCTATATAGTGGTAGACGCAGGCACCGGTGAAATACTCAGCATCTTATCAGCTGGCGGGGTGCATGTTGCCATTGGCTGGCAACCGCCTAAAACCGGTAACTGGGCACAAGACAAGTACAACAAGCGGTATGCATTTGATGTCATCCAGTTTAAAGTGAAATATTCATTAAAGGGAGGTCATTTTAAACAATTCAATAAGCTTGCTGAAGAAAGTAATTAATGCCTGTCAGCACAGGCAAGCATCTCAATGCTGAATAACAACCTTCGTGGTGTATAACATCCCGTCATGTTTCATTTGCAAATAATACATGCCATCAGCAAGTGAATGAAAAGAAAGCCTCACGGAATTTCTGCCTGCATTATAATTTTGCTGCATCAGCATCTTACCCGCTGTATCGAATAATGTCATCTGCTTTATTTTTTCAGCTGATTCAATAACCATGAAATCCCCTGCCGGGTTTGGATAAGCACTAAACGTCATGGTGAGTGCAGACGAAGCATCGTTAATCCCCGTACATACAGTCACAGTAACAATCATGGCATCGCTATTAAAGCATCCGAAAGAATCTGTTACCATTACTTCAACATTATAAATGCCTGTACCTATTGAGCCATAAAAAGTCAACGTCTGAAGGGTGGAACCATCTGACCATAAATAGGATGTAAAACCGGGTCCGGCATCAAGGATTACCGATGATGTGGTGCATATAACCGTATCCATGCCCAGGTTTACCACGGGCAACGGCAGAAAGGTAACATGAATGGTATCCTGCTGTGCACATCCGTTATAGGTAACACTTACCCAGTAAATGCCCGTAAAGACAACAACAATGGTCTGCGTAGTGGCACCCGTGCTCCATAAATAAACAGCCCCGGGTACGTTAGCGTCCAGCAGGACAGATTGCCCGTTACAGCCGGTAAAGTCATTGCCAAGATCAAGCGTAAAAGTATATTGCACAGTAGTAGCTACAATACTGTCGCAGCCGCCTGCGGCAGTATAGTAGTCGTAATAAACCCCGGGATCATATTGATAAGCGCCACCTGCAAATACGCTGTCACCCGGGCAAAGGCCGTAATTAACTGCCGTTTGCACAGGTGTGCAAAAGCGCAGCTTGAGAAGGAATGCATCGGATGAGTTGGAGAACGAACTGAGATTATATACAGGCAGGCCGGGATCAAAATCAGGCATGAAAGCAAACACACCGGTTGCATATACATCACTTCCGTAAGTGCTGATGCCGCGCCCGAAATCAGAATCGGTTCCGCCAAATCCATACGCCCATAAAAAATTTCCGGAAGCATCCAGTTCAACTATAAATGCATCAGAAGGCCCGGAAGCAGTAAGATTAAAAGCAGGACCGTCCGGATCAAAGTCAGCCGTAAGGCTGAATAATCCCGTTACATAAATACTGCCAGCTGAATTCAGCGCGAGGCCATAAGGCTGATTAAGGCCTGTTCCGCCCATGCTTTTGGCAAACATAAATGCACCGGTGGAAGACGTAAGCTTAACCACAAAAATATCTCCATTGGAACCTGCTGCAGTGAGATTAAAAGTTCCTGCCCCGGGGTCAAAATCAACAGTGCCGAAATAAGTACCTGTAATGACAGGATTACCCGCAGCATCTGTTTTAATTGAAGCGCCCCAATCTCCACCGCTGCTGTTGCCCATATTATCAGCCCAGGTAAAATTTCCTGCTGCGCTCCATTTCAGCACATATATATTTGAATTGAAGCCGGTGGTCATAAGATTGTAAACACCGGCACCGGGATCAAAATCAGTGGTTCCGTAAAACTGTCCCGTTACATAAACATCGTTAGAAGCATCAGTGGCGATACCGAAAGCTAATTGCCCGGAATTGTTTCCATAATGGCCTGCCCATATATAATTGCCGTTGGCATCTGTTTTCAAAACATAAGCATCTGCTGATCCGTTGCTGATCATATTCTCCAGCCCGATTCCCGGATCAAAATCAACGGTGTCCTGGAACACACCGCATACCAGGATGTTTTGCGCATTGTCAAGAGCCAATTTTTCCGCAACATCATTACCCGTTCCGCCAATTTGCTTTACCCATGTAAAATTGGAAGCGGTATCCAATTTCAAAATGAAAATATCAGAACCACCGGCAGAGATAAGATTGCTAACACCGGGGCCCGGATCAAAATCTGCAGTGTCTCTGAAATTACCGCATATATAAACTGAACTTCCGGTCACGGCAATTGAATATGCGAAGTCCTGGTGGGAACCCCCAACCCGAACAGCCCATGTAAAATTTTTATTTGAATCAAGCCTGACAATGTACACATCCTGTGCGCCTGCAGAAGTAAGGTTGTAAGTACCGGCACCGGGATCAAAATCTGCTGAGGAATTAAAAATACCAACCAGGTAAACATTACCCGATGAATCAAAAGCAATATCTTCCCCGGTATCATAATCAGTGCCGCCCATCTGCGCTGCCCACTGAAAAGACTGGGCATGAACATGGGAAAATAAAATAAAAGCGAAAACAAGAAGAGTAATTTGTTTTTTCATTTTAAGCTTAATTAAATGACGGGTAAAGTTATCAATTCCACTTATTCTTCTCCATCTTATATATCTTCTGGAGTGAACAGACTATGTTGGCAAAAACAGTTTTGCTGGTCTTGAGAAAATAATCGGTGGCGCCATTGCGCAGTGTCTCAATGGCCTTTTCAAGATCGTCCTGCCCTGAAACTATGATGACAATGGCCATCGGGTTCAGTGTTTTAATTTTTTGAAGAATAATTAACCCGTTCGGGCCTTCTTTGAATTCATAATCGAGAATGATTTTACGGTTATCATTTACGCGGTAATTTTTGAGGAATTCATTGCCATTTGCAAAAAGCACGGAATCTAATTGTAAAGATGATAAAAGATAATCTTTGAGCATGATGCTGAATCCGGGGTCGTCATCAACAATAGCGATTTCGGTATTATCCGCAATATTTTCGATGCTTGCTTCAAGGGGTTGTTCGGAGGGCTGTTCCATGTTAAAGAGAGTGTTTTTCGAAACGGTAAAATTAAACATTTCTGCAGTTTCACTGTCTTCCTTTCTGGAGTCATTGAAATCTGAAGACACAAAATAAAATTATTTTCTATTCCTAAAAAGTTTATTTTTATCTCCTGTTTCTCCAGGATCTCCGCAGTCCCGATAGCTATCGGGAGGAAAGACCCTGAAGCATGATTAAAAAAAAATAAAGCAAGCTTCATGAATGCAGCCTGACTTCAAGAGAAAACTCAAAACCTTAACATTAATTTGTCTTTTTACAAGTTTCGCTGGTGTGCTCTATCAGCTCATCGGAGAACTGCGCCTTGATTATAATAGTGTGTTGGTCGGATTGCCCTTAGGCCTGGTCTTTGCCTTGTTGGAATTATTTTTATTCTCTAAAGCCGAAAAAAAGTTTCGGCAATGGCCCTTTACAAAGTTGCTCGTGTTCAAAGCCCTGCTTTATACAGCGGTCATTTATATAGTAACTATTTCCCTGGCAATTATAGCAGGTTTGCTCCATGGCCGGGAAATGAGTGAGCTTCCAGCCTACCTGGTATCTCCATCATCGCTGGTATTAGTCCTTTATACCCTTGTGGTCTATACACTACTCGTACTGTTTCTGCAGATCAACCATTTGCTGGGAGAAGGAATCTTATGGAAATTCATTCGCGGCAGATACCATCATCCGCGGGAAGAAGAACGCATCTTCATGTTCCTTGATATGAAATCATCTACAGCGATTGCAGAACAGCTGGGTCATGTACGTTTCTATGCATTGCTTAATGACCTCTTCAACGAAATCTCGCAACCTGTCCTTCAGACGAAAGCTGAGATCTATCAATATATCGGGGATGAAGTGGTGCTTACATGGACGGTGGAGCAAGGGCTGGAGAATTCAAATTGCCTGAAAACATTTTTTATGTTCCGTGAAAGCCTTACCAGGAATAGCGGGCACTACCTCAAAAATTTCGGAGTAAAACCGGAGTTCAAAGCGGGATTGCATTTTGGAAAAGTCATAAGCGCCCAGATTGGCGATCTGAAACGGGAGATCGTGTACAATGGCGATGTGCTGAATACGGCTTCAAGAATTCAAAATGAATGCAATAGATATCAGCGGGACTTCCTTGTGTCGGGGATTCTCATGAAGCGGCTCACACCAGAGAATGGTTTCCAATGGGAAAGGATGGATGCCGTCACACTCCGGGGCAAGGAAACAGAAGTGGAGATTTACAGTGTGATTGATTTTCCCGCTGAAATAACGGGAAAATAAATTTTTTCTACTTGGAATAAAATGATTTAACGAAATGATGTAAAAAACTTTGCTTTTGAACTTTTCTTTATTATTATCTTTACAGTCTTAAATCGTTCTTTGACTTATTAGGGCTAATTTCTTCATCCCATTACAATGGATGTTGAAACAGCCATTAAAGATTGGCTTACCATTTTAAATTTAATTGATGATTTCAGATGAAACAATTAAGTTACTCAACGTTATCACACCATTTGTAACACCGCTGATTCCATTTGTGATACGCTTTTTCCAAAAGAAAAAGGAATACAGTAGATTAGGAAATTTGAAACCAGACGTAAAAAACCTGAAACCAAATTTTACCAAACCATCAAAAAGAAAACCAAAAAGAAAATCACTAAATCAGAAAATCAAAAAGAAAATCACTAAATCAACTACAATAATTTACAAATAATTTTTTATCAAAAGAACCGGGACTTAAAACACCCGGTTTTTTTATTTATGTTTGTTTAATGAAAAAGATAATAATTGTAATGCTTCTTTTAACAGGATATAAAATATAATGAGTGATATCAATAAATTAATTTTAACTTCTGTTTTATCCTTTGTTGCAGCATGGTTTTTATTCAATCTTGGAAAGAATAAAGAAAAGAAAAACAAGCTGTTTGAAATTCATGGAATGTTGGTTGAAAATTTGAACCTAATAAGGTATGTTTGGCATTACATAGAATGTTCTTACATGATGTATGCTTACCATTTACAAAGAATGACTTTAATAAAAGGAAATACATTAGAAATGAGTAATGTTCATCTATTATTTTATACAGCTTTTGACAAAGACAATATCAATATTGAAATAATTTCTGCTAAAGATGATATTACGTTTCACATGAATGAATTGAATAAGTGGCGAATAATGATAATTTCAGAAAAATCAAAATTGGAAAAATATTTTTATCAGATAAATTGTTATGTTGATATTATGGATTTGGAAGCTGATTTGAAAAATATAATAGAGTATGAAGGTGTAACAGAATTTTCTTTTAAGCAGGAAGAAACATTAACAAAATTACTTGCTGTTGATGTACATGATATACAAAACAAACTTGAAAAACAATTAAAAGAAAAATTCAATCCTATTTCAAAAAAACTTGCTGATGAAATTTTTAAAAGGATAAAATAATTTAATTGTTATTGTCCACCCTGTTTCCGTACCCATCATAACAGCGATAAGATCCGTCCGGTCTTTTGTCAAATTGAATACCGGAAAAGTAACTTGTTGAATAAGTTGTCGCACCTGTAAACTGTTCCTGATAGTGGTTCCAAAATTTCTGCACTTATGTAAATATTATTTTTGTTAAAGGGAAGATTGAAATTTGGAGATGGCAAAAATTCTGTTCCTTTCCCTTCTATAATTGTAATATTTCAAACAAAAATTAAAATGTAACATTTTTAAAAAAATTAGTTTAAAGAGGTACAATAAAAATAACATTAACAATTAAAAAACAAAAAGTATGAAAAAAAATATGAAAACAATTAGTGATGCTGAGATGATAGCACAATTGAAAATGTGCTGTGACCAGTCTTTAGATTTAATTGCAGTAATGGAATATTACAGTGTAAGGTTACCCCTCTTCAAAATCCTTTGCAATCTTTTTTGACTGCTTCATTTGTTCTTCAACAAAATCAAAAATTTCCTTTTTAACCTTTCTTACCGAACCCATAAATGCTTTCACACTCAGGCTCGTTTTGTTATGCTTGATGTTCTACCAGAATACGCGTGGATTGCACTGGAACATTAAGGGCGATAAGTTTTTTGAACTGCATTTAAAATTTGAGGAGCTATACACAAATCTTTTATTGAAAGTAGATGAAGTGGCCGAAAGAATCTTAACATTGGGAGCCACTCCTCTTCATACATTTGATGATTACCAAAGCACAGCTAAAATAAAAGAGGTGAAAAATGTTTCAGATGGTAAGGTGGGTGTTAATTCAATTTTGCACGCTTTTGAAATATTGATTCCTAAGCAAAGAGAAATTCTGAACCTTTCTGATAATGCCGGAGATGAAGGAACAAATGCATTGATGAGTGATTACATCCGTGAACAGGAAAAATTAGTGTGGATGTATTCGTCTTATCTGAATAAATAATATCTATATATCAGATGTGCGTGAAGTGATTTTAATATCCATTTGCTTCTTCAATTTACTGAAAATTAATTGAACTTCAGGTTTAAAGATACAATGCGGCTTGCAAGACCGTTGCTCCGTTTGTAATAACCATAACGGATTTCCACCATATTGAAATGTTTGTATCCGAATATTCCGTTTAAAGGAGTAAGCCTGATGCCTGCTCCTAAAAAACTACTGTTGAAGGAAGAAAGATCAAAATTGCTTGTATAGTACTGGTCTGTTTCACCGTGTTGACCGTATGGTGCAAAATATTTTATTGCAGTCTGATTATAGAAGCGGTAAAAAGGAGCAACTGACAGAAAAGGGTTTATTTTTATTGGTGTTTCCAAATTAACCGTATGAGATTTTAAATCCCAGTCATCCTGGTAATACCTGTAAAAGCTCTTAAAATTATTTTGTCACCTAAAAAATAACTTGCCCTTTCATCCATTTTATTAATAAGAGTTAAATTACATCGGTAACCTTACAGGAAGTTGTGCTTATCTATCAGCTTAAAATCTACAAATGGAGAAGTACAGAAATTTACTCACCGGGTTTATTTTGCCTGATTAATGTCATACGAAGCCATAAATACCCAAGTGTGCCCGCAATAAGTGAAGCAATTAAAATAGCAATTTTGGAATGGGTGGTTTGTTCCAGGTTTTCAAATGCAAGCAGCGTGATGAAGATTGACATGGTAAACCCGATTCCGCCAAGAAATCCTATACCTATAATTTGTTTCCACTTTATATCTTGTGGCAATGCACATAACCCTGCTGCAACCGCTATAAAGCTGAAAAGAAAAATTCCCAATGGTTTGCCTATGATAAGTCCGGCAAAAATGCCTATGCTGTTTGACTGACCTAAACTTGCCTGCCAGCCGCTGTTAATGGTGATGCAGGTATTTGCCAATGCAAACAATGGTAAAATAAAAAATGCAACAGGCTTGTGCAGCCAATGTTGCAGAATGTAAGACGGAGATTTTTCTCCACCGTCACCAAACGGAATTGCAAATGCCAGCAAAACTCCTGTGATGGTTGGATGCACTCCTGAATGAAGCATACAATACCACATTGCTATCCCTCCAACGAGGTAAGGAATAAGGTTGTGAACTTTCTGCCGGTTTAAGATTAACAACACTCCGAAAACCGCAAATGCTAAAAACAGGGTTGTAAATGCTAACGAGCTGGTGTAGAAAATTGCTATAACAATGATTGCACCTAAGTCGTCAATAACTGCTAATGCTGCCAGTAAAACTTTAAGAGATGCGGGCACACGATTACCCAAAAGCGAAAGTACGCCTATAGCAAATGCAATGTCGGTAGCCATTGGAATACCTGCACCTGCCTGTGCCGGTGTGCCGAAGTTGAATAATAAAAAAAGTCCTGCCGGAACAAGCATACCACCAACAGCTGCAAAGATTGGAAGCGAAGCGTTCTTCAAACTTGAAAGTTCTCCTGTGTAAATTTCACGTTCAAGTTCCAAACCAATGAGCAAAAAGAAAATAGTCATTAGCCCGTCATTTATCCAATGTGTTAAATTATATCCGCCTGCCTGGAAATTCCACAACTGTATATAGCTATGCTGAAAAAAAGAGTTTGCAAGCAAAAGCGAAACCCCTGTGCAAAAAATCAGCAGTACACCCCCTGCTTTTTCGCTCTCAAAAAATTCGTTAAAAAGTCGTGTCAGTTTCATTTCATGCTTTATAACGGATTAAAAAAATTTAATGAATTAATTATAGCCTAATTAATAAAATTATGGCAAGATTAACCACAATAATACTTCCAAATCCTATAAGCGCCAATTGTTTCACTTTCTTTTCAGCGAAAAGCAAACTGTAAATCATTTTGATAATATTATTTGCTGTGGTGGTTTGTAACACGGCAAATACAATAACTGAATTATTCACAATAAATTTTCCCTGGACAAGGTTGGTGACGAAAGCATCCACGTCAGCAAAACCGGCTACAACAGACATCAGGTCCATTCCGGTTTCACCAAATTGCTTTTCTGCATAATGTGACAGGAATGAAAACAAAACATAAAACACGGCAAAAAGCAATGCGAGTGTAAATTCAAGCGGGTTTTGCGAAGCTATAATTTCATGTTTCGCAGAAGATGATATGGTTTTTCCTTTTTTAAAAAGCACATACCCGATCACTATACAAATTACACAAAATATTCCGAGATAAGGAGCAGCAGCAAAGGCAATCTCTTTATTGAAAATAACCAGCAAAAGAAAAACTCTCAGGTACATGACTGAGCAGGCAAGTAAAATGGATGCAGCATATTCATAAGGAGAAGAAACTTTTTCATTGCTTCGCTTTGAAAGAAGCAGTGTAACGGAAGTGCTGCTGTACAGCCCTCCCAGCAAGCCGGTGAGAATGATGCCTGATTTAGGAAATACAAACTTGTGAAGCAAATAGCTGAAATAGGAAATACCTGAAACTACTACCAGCGCCAGCCACATGTTGTATAGTGAAATGGGAATGGAAGATGTGAGCGGTTCTTTCGGCAGGTTGGGAAGAATGATGAAAGCGATTATCAGGAATTTTGCGAGGGTGATGAATTCACCTTTGTCAAATTTCTTACTGATGTTTATAAATTCTGATTTTAGCTCGATAAGTATGAGCACGGTGACAACGATGAGCAGCGCAAACCATTTTGGCTGGGTGATGATCAGCGGGGCGAGGCAATAGGTAATCAATGCGGCAATGATGGAGGTTACACCATACTTCTTTTTTGCTTCTATCCTTTTCAAATAAAAAATGCAGAGCAAAACGGAAACAACCGCCCCGCCCCCGATGAAAAGAGTTTTGTTTATAGTATCAAGCTCGTAAAGAATAAATCCGAGTATGCCGATAAATGTGAAAGTCCTGTCTGTTCCAAAAACTAATTCCGTGCCTTCTTCCTGCTCATTGTGATGCCGCCTTTGCTCCAGCCCGATAATCAGCGAAAGAAGCGTAACGATGATAAAATCGTAGAACTGTGAATTCATATTGAGCAGGCTCATACATGCGAAGTTAGAAAGAAAGAAATTTTATTTTATGATATAAGTCAGTTACAGCACTGACGAATGTTCTTTTCAGAAGAACCGCCTCAATATAACTTTGTTAAATAATTTTAAAACAATGTATGATACAAAAAAGAGGAATGGCAACCATTATATCGCCATAGACGGGAAACAGACAATTGCAACTCTGCAAAAAGAGTTCAATAAAACTTTTCCTTTTCTTAAAATAGAATTTTTCCGCGAGCCGTGTATCAAAGGCAAAGGCAATTCAAAAGACAAAATGATTTTGACCAACGAAATAATCAGCCGGTTGCAGAGAAAAAAGCAGTCCGGCAAAATTTTATTTACCAATCAAACACCGGTCAGAGAGCTCGAAGAAAATTTTCTTAACAAATTCGGCATCTGTATGCAGGTATTCCGCAAATCAGGAAATGTATGGCTTGAAACTACTTCTACAGATGACTGGACATTAGAACAGCAAAACGAAGAGGGAAGAAGCCTTGCACAGCATTTTAAAATTGAAAGAGAAAATCCGGATGATCATGATATATATTAATTACACCAGATAAAAATAAAAAGAAAAATATGAAAATAGAAAATCTCTCGTTAGCTGAAATTATAACAGAAAGGCCACAAGCAGCTGCCTTATTAGAAAAGTATGATCTTGATTTCTGTTGCCGGGGAAAATTAAAATTATCCGATCAGATAAAAGATCAGAATAAACTTGCTGAAGTAATAAAAGAGCTTGAAGAGGTTTTCTCAGATAAGAGACCGCTTGAAGTCCAGTATGGTCAAATCTCACTTACCGAACTTGTTGATCATATCCTGGAGAAACATCATCGTTATGTAAAAGAAAACCTTTCTGTCATTTTAGAACATCTTGAAAAGGTGGCGTACAAGCATGGCGACTCATTTCCTGAAATGAAAAAAATTTCAGAATTATTCAGAGAAGTCAAACGGGATTTTGAACAGCACATGATGAAAGAAGAAGTAATTCTTTTTCCAGGAATAAAAGCGATGGAAAGAATTTTATTAGAAGGCGGAAGCCTTAAAGAAAAAATTTCCATCCAGGCACCTGTTCATGTTATGGAAGCAGAGCATGAAACTGCCGGAAAGCTTATGGATGAAATAAAAAATCTCAGTAATCATTATACGGCTCCGGAAAATGCTTGCATGACTTTCCGGTTATCCTTTGACGAATTAAAATTATTCGAACAGGATTTACATCAGCATGTGCATCTGGAAAACAATATTTTGTTTCCAAAGGCATTAAAAATGCAGGACGAGTTAAGTCGCATTAAATTAAACTGAATCAGTGAATGAAATTATCCAGGAGCTAAAATTTCTAAGCACTTTTCTTAGCATTTAACCAAAAGAATAAACAATATTCATTTGCAGGGTGTAGCATATTCCTTTTGAACATCTTCAAAATACTTTGCCCGTTCTTCAGTGCTTAAATGAAATTCGATGTCTGCCAATTGCTGGTAATAGTCTTCGTATTCCACCAGCACTTTACGATCCGTATTTTTCAGGACTGCCTGGAAAGCGGCTGAACGGAATGCGTAGTTGTCAGAGAAAGCAGTTTCATTACCAAATTTTTTAAGATTCTCACATTCAAGGACGTGAAGCTTTTGTAATATCGGGAGGTATTTTTCTGAAACAGGTTCTTTATTGTCATTGCATGAAATGAATATAAAAAATAAAAGGTAAATAGCTTTTTTCATCATAGCTTTGTTTGCAATTATCTTTTTGTATAATAAAAATCAGCTTGGTTGATATTAAAGTAAGATCAGTCAAATTATTTTGACGGTGGCAGAATCACCTTATCAATCACATGAACAATTCCATTTGATGCAGGAACTGATGTAACAATGTTGGCATCATTGATCATGTATTTGCCATCCGTTACATGAATAGTTGCGTTTCCGCCATTCACCATCCCGATTACTTGTCCATCCTGTAAGTTTTCTGTATTCAAGACGCCAACATACACATGGTATTGCAGAATATCTGTAAGTGCATCTTTCTTTTCAGGTTTCAATAGACCTTCCACAGTCCCTGCAGGCAGTGCATCGAATGCTGCATTGGTAGGAGCAAAAACAGTAAAAGGTCCGTTGTTTGAAAGTGCATTTACAAGGTCAGCAGTCTGAACCGCAGTTACCAGCGTGGAATGGTCTTTAGAGTTAACGGCAACTTTTACAACGTTGGGATTTGAAACATCATCTGAAACACCCGCCTGACCTGCGGTGGATCCATTTGTTGAACTGACAGAGACATCAGCCGGTGCTTCTGTGTTTTGATTTTCAGAACTGTTACCGGAGCATGACAGCATAAAACTTATACCGATTACTCCTAATGCTTGAATTACATGTTGTGATTTCATAGTTGATTTATTTTATTTTTTATGAGTGCAATGATACATCCGGTGAATTTCAGGAAACATGATTTAGATCATGTGAAGCGATAACTGTTATCATAGCTAAACCTTCCGGTAAGCAAGATCTTTGTCTAAGTTCATTTTCTATTAAAAAGAAATAAAATCTCAATGAATACAAATAATGAAACTTTAATCCAGAAAGATGTACACCGGGTAAACACAAGGTGGGGCGGAAAAATGTATTTTGAAAGCCTGGTTAATGACCACTTTATAAATATGGATAAACTTCCTGAATATGGTGGAGAAGGTAAAGGACCGAGACCCAAGCCGCTTATTCTTTCTGCAATTGCAGGATGCACGGGTATGGAAATTGTTTCTATCCTTGAAAAAATGCGTTTGAAGATTGAGAGTTTGGAAATTGATGTAACCGGTGAATTGAATGATGAGCTGCCAAAAATTTATAAATCAGTTCACATTGTTTGTAAAGTGAAAGGTCAAAATGACGATAAGCAGAAAATAGAAAGAGCCATTCAGCTTGCAACAGAAAAATATTGCGGGGTACTTGCTATGGTGCGCCATTTTGCAGCGGTGACATCAGAAATTAAATTTTTATAGCAATAATATTGCGCCACCGCCTTTTCAATTCATGTTATAAAAAAAAATCAGCATAACCATTCGCTAAGAATTCAAATGCTAAATCTGTGAATCATGTAACTTATTTCCAAAATTATGTAACATCTGTCCGGTTAAAGGTGATGACATTTGGTTTGTAAAAATTTATTCACAAATAAAAACTATTAAAATTTGGCTGAGAGTATTTCATGGTATGATATTAATCATATTTCCGGATAACTTAAGTCATTTCACATCTTTAAACCGCATTCTATTTTTGCACCTGAATAAAAGATAAAATTTTAAAAAATAGTTTTTTGCCTTTGAGTGAACAATAAAAAAACTAAAACAAATATGAAAAAACTACTCATCATCTCCGCAGTTACAGCATTCATCTATGCCTGCTCAGGTAACACTGAAAAAAAAGAAACTACTGAAAACCCGAATGCAGTGGGTGACCTTTTTAAAGAGGACTCTGCTTCAAAGGCATTGGACGCAAAAGGCATCGGTAAATTCACAAATGTGGAGCTAGGCCCTGCTCTTGATTCAAAAATGGCAGGAATCGGTAGCGGTGTTTATGATTTAAAATGCTCTTCCTGTCACAAGCTAACTGACGAAAGATTAGTAGGGCCCGGATGGAAGGATGTTACAGTTCGCAGAAAACCAGAATGGATAATGAATTTCGCTACCAACGTAGATGAAATGCTTGATAAAGATCCCGAAGCGCAGGCAATGCTTGAAATTTGTCTGGTGCGGATGCCTAATCAGAACCTGAGCGATGAAGATGCACGTTCTGTCCTTGAATTTATGCGCAAGAATGACGGGGTGAAATAAGAAACAGGATATTGTAAAATTAAACGGCCGGGCTATTAAGAAAGAAAATTCTAAACTATAAAAATATGAAAAATAAATTTGGAAATTACCTGATGATTGCCGCGGTCCTGATAACCGGTATTGTGATATTCAAAAGCTGCAAACCTAAAAATATTGCCTCGGCAGTAATGGGCGATGCCGCAGCCCGAACGTATATAGCGCCCGGCAAGTATGATGCGTTTTACAATTTTGTTTCCGGTGGCTTCAACGGGCAGATTGGTGTTTATGGTCTTCCGTCAGGAAGATTATTCAGAATCATTCCTGTATTTTCCGCTCATCCTGAAAGCGGTTATGGATTCAGCGAAGAATCTAAACCCATGCTGCAGACTTCGTCAGGATATGTTCCCTGGGATGATTTGCATCACGTGGAGCTTTCACAAACCAATGGCGAAATAGATGGAAGATGGCTTTTCGGAAACGGTAATAATACCCCGCGCGTTGCACGAATTGATCTTACCTCGTTTCGCACTGCGGAGATCATTGAGCTGCCAAACAGCGGGGGCAACCACTCTTCTCCGTTTATCACCGAAAACACCGAGTACGTTATTGCCGGAACCCGCTTCAGCGTACCTGTCGGAGAAAACCAGGATGTTTCCATCAGCACATTCAAAGAAAATTTTAAAGGCACCATAAGTTTTATTGGTGTGGATCCGAAAGAGGGTCATATGAAAATTGCTTTTCAATTGCTGCTGCCGGGTGTGAGCTATGATTTAGCTCATGCAGGCAAAGGACCTTCACACGGATGGTTCTTTTTCTCCTGCTATAATTCTGAAAAAGCAAACACGCTTCTTGAAGTGAATGCTTCGCAAAAGGATAAAGATTTTGTGATAGCTATAAACTGGAAAAAAGCGGAAGAGTATGTGAAAGCCGGAAAAGGAGAAAAGAGAAAAACAAAATACATGCACAATTTGCTAGATGAAAAAACACACATGACAACTACAGAAGTTATCAGCGAAGTGCTCGTTTTAAATCCTGCTGAATTAAAAGATATGGTGTATTTTATTCCGTGCCCGAAATCACCGCATGGTTGTGATATAGATCCCACAGGTGAATATATAGTAGGAAGCGGAAAACTCGCTGCATTGATTCCTGTTTTCTCTTTTACGAAAATGCTGAAAGCAATTGAAGAGAAAAAATTTGATGGAGAATACGAAGGCTTGCCTGTGATTAATTATGAAGCTGCACTTTACGGTGAAGTAAAAAAACCAGGTCTCGGACCATTGCATACAGAGTTTGATGATAAAGGAAATGCGTACACTTCATTTTTCGTTTCTTCTGAAATTGTAAAATGGAATGTAAAAGAATTAAAAGTATTAGATCGCGTACCGACCTATTATTCTATCGGTCACCTGTGTGTTCCGGGAGGGGATTCGCGCAAACCTTACGGCAAATATGTAATTGCATATAACAAAATTACTAAAGACCGCTACCTGCCCACAGGACCTGAACTCGCTCAAAGCGCACAACTATATGATATCAGCGGTGAAAAGATGCAGTTGCTGCTTGATTTTCCCACAGTAGGTGAACCGCATTATGCGCAGGCATGCCCGGCTGATCTTATTGTAAAAAATTCAAGAAAGATTTATAAGATTGAAGAGAATATGCATCCGTATGTTAGTAAAGGAGAAAAAGAAGCAAAAGTGGTCCGTGAAGGAAATAAGATTCATGTGTACATGACTTCTATACGTTCACACTTTGTACCGGATAATATTGAAGGAGTAAAAATGGGCGATGAAGTTTATTTCCATGTAACCAATCTCGAACAGGACTGGGATGTACCGCACGGATTTGCAATAAAACATGCAGCCACTGCAGAAATATTAGTGATGCCCGGTGAAACACAAACACTGAAATGGATTCCTGACAGGATTGGCGTGGTGCCGTTCTATTGTACTGATTTCTGCAGCGCATTGCACCAGGAAATGCAGGGATACATAAGAGTTTCCCCCGCAGGCAGTAATGTACCTATCAGTTTCAGCACAGGAAAAAAAGCGGAAGATGCAACTGCCAGCAGCAAGTAAGTGATAATAACAGGCAGTGGTGGGGAATAGTTATAGTCTGCTGTTCCCCCTTTTTCATTATAAAATTTTGAATTAATATAAATGAATGACAATAAAATAAGCTCTGATAAAATGACAACGTTAATGAAAGCAATTACCGCCTGCTGTTCTGTAATGATGATCATTGTTTTATTTTTCCCCATCTGGAAAATTGAACTCTCTGCACCGCAATATCCCGAAGGATTGGTTTTAAAAATCCATGCAAACAAGCTGGGCGGAAACGTGGATGTTGTCAACGGCTTAAACCATTACATCGGTATGAGGACATTGCACGAAGATGATTTTATAGAATTTACAGTCCTGCCTTTTATAATAGGCGGGTTTGCAGCACTCGGTTTTCTAACATTGATTCTTAACAGGAGAAAAATTTTCAATGCATGGGTCGTTCTGCTTTTAGTTATTGCTGTTGTTTCAATGGCTGATTTTTACAAATGGGAATACAACTATGGTCATGAGCTGAATCCCGATGCGCCCATCAAAGTTCCCGGCATGTCGTATCAGCCGCCACTCATCGGTTATAAAAAGCTGCTCAACTTCGGTGCTTATTCAATTCCCGATATTGGCGGATGGATATTCATTGCTGTCGGTGCCCTGTTAGTTACTACCTGGTATATTGAATTCAGGAAAAATAAAAAAACAAAATCAAAACCTGCGCTCAGTTTTGCCTTACCATTTCTGTCTGTACTGTTTTTTGCATCATGCAGCACCGAACCGCAAACCATCCGCTATGGAAAAGATGCCTGCGCTTTTTGTAAAATGAATATAGTGGACGAAAAGTTTTCCGCGCAATGCATGAGCACAAAAGGAAAATCATACCGGTTTGATGACATTCATTGCGTTGCTTCGTTTCTCAAAAACGGTGGCGTATGGCGAAACGAATTGGCAGGAGTTTACTTTTCTGATTTCAATGAAAAGAATAAATGGATAAATTCCGATGTGGCGCTTTTGCTGCAAAGCGATTCACTTCACAGCCCCATGGGATGGAACATGGCGGCTTTTGATACAGAGCAGGAACGAGACGAAACAATGAAACAGTTCAACGGTAAAAAACTGGCATGGAAAGACATCAATCCATTCAACAAAAAATAAGTTGCCTGTTTTTCTTCGCGCTTTTTTTCCCGGCAGTATCCCAAAGCGCAACATGGACCGTCAGGAAAAACACGCAGCTCACATCCGTTCAGCAAGCCGTTGACCTTGCACAGCCGCACGATACCATCCTTGTGCATCCCGGAACGTATTTCGAAAAAAACATCCTCATCAAAAAACCACTCCTGCTTCGGGGAATAAACAACCCCGTCCTTGACGGTCAGAAGAAATACGAAATCATTTCCATCTGGTCATCACATGTCACCGTCCGCGGTTTTACATTGCGCAACTGCGGCAAATCCAGCATGAACGACTATGCAGGCATCAAAATATATAATGCCAACCATGTAACCATCGCCAATAATATTTTAAACGACATGTTCTTCGGAATTTATTTCCAGGGATGCGGGCAAAGCACCGCATCCGGAAACATCCTGCAGTCATTCGGCAAAGAAGAGCTCCAGTCCGGTAACGGTATCCACTGCTGGAAGTGCGACAGCATGACCATTGACAGCAACAACGTAAGCGGGCAGCGTGACGGAATTTATTTCGAATTTGTCACCGCTTCCGTCATACGAAAAAACTTCAGCCATCAGAATATCCGTTACGGCTTGCACTTCATGTTCTCCCATCACAACGATTACCTGTACAATATTTTTGAAAACAACGGTGCAGGTGTAGCCGTCATGTACACTAATCATGTAAGAATGGAAAACAACATTTTTAAAGACAACTGGGGAAGCGCTGCCTATGGTTTGCTCCTCAAAGAAATTTCCGACAGCCATGTCGAGAACAATAAATTTACAAACAACTCATCCGGCATTTACATGGAAGGAAGCAACCGCATCGCCATCCTGAAAAACAATTTTGAAAATAATGGCTGCGCGCTACGCATACAGGCAAGCTGTGACAACAACAGCATCGTAAAAAATAATTTTCAGGGCAACACCTTTGACATCACCACAAACGGTTCCGTCAGTCTCAACTCATTCCTCAATAATTACTGGGACAAATACGAAGGCTATGATTTAAACCGTGACGGCACAGGCGATGTCCCCTACCACCCCGTCAGCGTTTACTCCATGATTATCGAACGCATGCCCATCGCGCTCCTCTTCATCCGCAGCTTCATGGTCACCCTTCTCGAACGAACCGAAAAAGCAATCCCATCTATCACCCCCGAAAATTTTAAAGACAATGCCCCTTTCATGAAACCGTTGATATGATTACGGCTGAAAATATTTCAAAATCTTTCGGAAAATTAAAAGTACTCAACAGCATTTCCGTTTCATGCGATAAAGGCGAAACCATTTCGCTCATCGGTCCTAACAGTTCCGGCAAAACCACCCTCATAAAATGTTTGCTCGGAATGGTAATCCCCGACAGCGGAAAAATTTTATTTGACAATGAAAACATTTCAAGAAGCTGGCAATACCGCGACCGCATCGGCTACATGCCGCAGATAGGGCGTTATCCCGAAAACATGACTATAGGCGAAGTGTTTGACATGCTGCTTGACCTTCGCAAAAAAAAGGAAAACGAAACCGACCGTGAGCTGGTTCATTCATTCGGGCTTGATGCAATTTTAAACAAACGCATGCGTACGCTCTCCGGGGGAACGCGTCAGAAAGTAAGCGCATCGATTGCATTTTTATTTCATCCGCAGGTGCTCATACTCGATGAACCCACAGCCGGTCTCGACCCGGTTGCATCCGAAGCGCTCAAAGAAAAAATAAGAAAGGAAAAAGAAAAAGGCAGGCTCATATTAATCACTTCTCACATCCTGAGTGATCTTGATGACCTCGTAACACGCGTCATTTACATCCAGGAAGGAAACGTATTGTTTCATAAATCCATTTCTCAGCTGCGCAGCGATACAGGCGAAGAAAAACTTTCACGGGCTATTGCAGCTGTTATGAAAAACAATCAACCTTTAAACAGTGTGTCATAAATTAATGTTAGATAAAAATGATTAAGATAATTCGTTATGTAATGGCTGACATTCTCCGTAGCCGAATCATTTTCGTTTACACAATCTTTCTGCTTGCAATCTCCCTCAGCATTTTCAACCTCGAAGACAATCCATCAAAAGGATTACTCAGTATGTTAAACATTATTCTCATCATAGTTCCCCTCGTAAGCCTTATCTTCAGCACCATCTATATGTACAACTCCGCTGAGTTTATCGAGCTGCTCCTCTCCCAGCCTGTAAGGCGCGCACAACTATTGCTCAGCATATATGCCGGTGTGTGTTTCTCATTGCTCGTTGCATTTACTATCGGTATTGCACTACCCATCATTATCATGGTCGGCACAACAACAGCATACATGATGACCGCTGCCGGTCTTGTACTCACAGCAGTATTTGTTGCAATGGCCGTGCTCGGCTCTGTCGTCACGCGTGACAAAGCAAAAGGCATCGGCATTGCCATCATGCTCTGGCTTTACTTTTCCCTTTTCTACGATTCATTCCTGCTCCTCATAATGTTCCAATTCAGTGATTATCCTCTCGAAAAACCCATGATTGCATTATGCTCCCTTAACCCTGTTGACCTTGCACGCATCTTCATCCTCCTGAGTATGGACATCTCTGCACTTATGGGTTACACAGGCGCACTCTTCAGCGAATTCTTCGGAACTTCAAAAGGAACTTTTTATGTCGCAGGCGTTATGTCATTATGGATTTTCTTTCCACTGTTCTTTGCAGTGAGAAGATTTAAAAGAAAGGATTTGTAATTACGAATGCATTAACTTCAGAACTACCGTTCAAAATTTTTGATCTCTATAAATCAAAATGGATTTTATAAACCGGAAAGCTAAATATTATTATTTATCTTTTATCAGGCACGATTTTAAAGCAAGCGTTACTGTATTCTTTGTCGCACTTCCGCTTTGCCTTGGAATCTCGCTTGCTTCAAATGCTCCCATCTATTCAGGATTATTAGCCGGTATCATTGGAGGAATTGTAGTATCCGTCATCAGTAAATCAGAATTAAGTGTAAGCGGACCCGCTGCAGGACTTACAGCAATTTGTGCTACAGCTATCACACAGCTCGGAGCCATTGAAATT
>DATEMK010000601.1:0-7225 GCA_035275625.1 Bacteroidia bacterium | reverse complement strand
TGCCTGCCGGCAGGCAGGCGAATCAATACGAATTTACGAATAGGGAACCGGGTTACTGCTTCAAAAACTTTTTCCTGAAAATATTTTTTCCCTGCCTGTCCGGCAGGCTGGCCATATTTATCTCAATAAAATAAATTCCGGGTTTAAAATTTTCAATGTTCAAATTCCAATTTTCAAACTGTTTTGGAATTTGGTATTTGGAATTTGAAAATTGCTTCATCAATATTTCTTTTCCTAAAATATCTGTAATTATTATTTCTGCTTTTCCAACAAGGGAATTGCTTTTTATAAATAACTCGTCTTTTACCGGATTGGGATAAATTTGTATTTCTGCATTTTCGTTTTGTTCTTCGATGCCGGTGCAGGGGGTGAGTGAGACATCGTCAATATAAAAATAAGAATAATCTATAGACCCCGCAGGCAATTGCAGTGAATTGGTTTGGAAATCATTTTTATAGTTTCCGATAATCATATAGTTTTCTCCGCCATTAGCTGTAAAATTTCCTGTAATTAAAATCCAATTGCTGGTATCGGTACTTAATCCTAAATTGATGTCTATTTGAGGAGCATATGGAAGCGGGTCATTATTCATTATGCCGCTGATTACAGTATCTGAAAAATAGGCGCCTATGGCATCACTTGTATACCTGCTGTCATCTGCAAGGCTAAGATACATTTCCAAATGATAACATTGGTTGGCAGCAAGTGTGGAAGTTAATGCAACCTCAATATATTCCCGCCAATCGGGGGAGCCTAAGAGCCCCCAGCCTACCAGGCCGCAATATGCATCACCGCTATGCGCATTCTGAAAACCGAAGTAATTAGCAGGGACACCAAAATCATTATTTGTTGCACATTGATTAAAATAATCCGGTGAACCTCCTCCTGAAATATAAACCGCAGGGTTCATCCAAAACATTGCAGAATCAATCTGGCCTTCACCATCCGGACATCCTGTGTACTGATCAAAACTCCCGTTCGGCACAAGGTTTTGCCCTCTTCCCGCGAAGGTGGCTGAGATTAAAAAGAAGAATGGCAGAATTTTTTTCATGCTATGTAAATTTTTACCGAAGGTACAATTAATTTTCCCTCTGCGCAGATGCAGGGTTTTTTGTTTTGAGTATTTTCTTTGTTGAAAAAATCAGTTTGTAAGGACACAAACTGAGGCGGACGGTTTTGGGTTTTGGGTTAAAATCATTTTGATAAAATCAGGAGACCACCTTATGGTAATTCTAATCACCTGCATGCCCGCCTTCCACTGCAAATGCTTCAGCATTCATGAACACCTTTAAAAATAAATTAAAAAAGAAGTGAATAATCCTTTTTTTCTTTACTTGTTTTATTCAAATATTATTACCAATATTACCTGCCCAACCCTCTAACCTTTGACCATCCAATCACACTTTACTTTATTATATGTGTTTCTTTTTATTACTGGTTGTTCTTCCCATCCGCAAAATAGAGTATTGGGCGAAGATGTATCAAAAAACAATTTGAGAGTTAGTAGCTTAATTCAAAACCCTGTGTTAAAAGGTTTTGATTGTGATAGTTTTAAGTATAATCTTGATGATAAGTATATTGTTGGGGCAGATGGGTATCCCTATTTAACCCATGAGGACAGTTTAAAAATTATAACTTATGCTATTAAATATGGAGATATTAAATATGCCTTTCAAAATAGTAAAAAAGATACAAATTTAAATTTACTAATGTATCTCCTTCCCCGTGTCAGAAATATCATTGACACAGTTTGGTATGATCGAATACAAAAAGATGATAACTTAATCTATAATGGTTTAAAAAAATACGACCTGTACGATTTGATTTATTCCGATGCTGTTATACTGGGTAAGGTAATTAACAAAATAACAATTCAAGACTCTTCAAAATGCTTTTTTTATAAAACAGAATACTTAATTAAAGTAAATGAAGTATTACACAGCAATTTTAAACTAAACAATGGTGATTATGTTGTGGTGAAAGACAAAATGGGCACCGTTGGAGGCTGTTTTCCAGAACATCCGGATTATGTCTCTTCCCTGGGCCATACTAAGGAATATGATATAGGGGATCAGTGTATTTATTTTTTACATCATTCCTATTATTATATAAAATTTCTCGCTTTAATTAGTGCAAAGAACCATGACAATTATGATGATAAGTATTGTGACAAAGCATTTGAAATGTATAATATTTATCAAATTTACGATTGTAACGATAAAAAAATAGATAATATTCGTAATTTTTTTAATGAGCAATTCAAAAAATAAATACATGAAAAAAAGGGTTTTCACCAATCAAGCCCCACCTAAGACATAGCACGGGCTGGCTCAAAAGTCCACCGGACTTTTGCCCTGCCATAAATGGCGGAGCTAATACAAGGAGAAACTACACCTTATACTCCAAAGCTGCCTTAATAAACTTCACAAAAAGCGGGTGAGGGTTTTCGACAGTACTTTTATATTCGGGATGGAATTGGACACCGATAAACCAGGGATGGTTTTTTAATTCCATAATTTCCACGAGATTTTTTTCAGGATTCATTCCTGAAGCAATCATGCCTGCATCTTCAAATTTTTTGAGGTATTTATTATTGAACTCATACCGGTGGCGATGACGTTCGCCTGTTTTTGATTTTGAGTAAATCGCTGCTGTTTTAGTCCCTTTCACAAACTGGCAGTTGTATTCGCCAAGACGCATGGTTCCTCCTTTGGCGGTGATTCCTTTCTGTTCAGCCATCAGGTCAATCACAGGATTTTTTGTGTCAGCTTTCATTTCAGTTGAATGCGCATCTTTCAATCCCAAAACATTCCGTGCATATTCAATTACCGCGCACTGCATTCCCAAACAGATTCCTAAAAAAGGAATATTATTTTCGCGCACATGTTTTATAGCATCAATTTTTCCTTCTATACCGCGGTCACCAAAACCGGGAGCAACAATAATTCCGCTTAAGCCATTAAATCGCTCCTTTATATTATCAGCATCAATTTTTTCGGAATGAATCCAGTCCACATTAACTTTACATTCGTTTGCCACACCTGCATGAATTAAAGATTCTGCAATTGATTTGTATGCATCTTTCAATTCAATATATTTTCCGACAAGGCCAATCTTAACTTCAGAAACGGGGTTTTTTAATTTGCCAAGAAAATTTTTCCAGTTATCAAGATCAGGTTCCTGTTTAGAATGAAGCTTCAGTTTGCTGAGCACCACTTTATCTAATTGCTCTTTGAGCATCATGATCGGAACATCATAAATAGAGCTTGCGTCAAGCGATTCGATAACGGCATTTACATTTACATTGCAGAACAAAGCAATCTTTCTGCGCATTTCAATGTTCACCGGTTTTTCGGAACGGCAAACAAGTATGTCGGGCTGGATGCCGTATTCGAGCAGCGTTTTTACAGAGTGCTGTGTGGGTTTTGTTTTTAACTCACCGGTAACGGAAAGATAAGGAAGCAGTGTAAGATGGATAACAGCATTGTTGGTTGAACCCATTTCCCAAATCAATTGCCTCACTGCTTCAATATAGGGCAGTGATTCAATGTCACCCACGGTCCCTCCTATCTCAGTAATGATGATTTCATATTCGCCTGTATCGCCCAGTAATTTTATTCTTCGTTTTATTTCATCGGTAATGTGCGGAATAACCTGTACGGTCTTTCCAAGATATGCACCTTCGCGTTCCTTATTTATTACTGTCTGGTAAATGCTGCCTGTAGTTACATTATTCGCCTGGGAAGTGCGGACGTTTAAAAATCTTTCGTAATGCCCGAGATCCAGATCGGTTTCAGCGCCATCATCCGTCACATAACATTCGCCATGTTCATAAGGATTCAACGTACCGGGATCCACATTAATATAAGGATCGAGCTTCTGGATAGAAACCCTGTAACCCCTTGCCTGGAGCAATTTAGCGAGGGAAGCGGAAATAATCCCTTTTCCCAAAGAGGAGGTCACACCACCGGTAACGAAGATGTATTTTACTGCAGACATAAATTATATGGAGAGAAGGAAATTTATAAAAACAGGTGCAAAAATAGCCCAATTAATGAAAGCCACATCAAAGAATTCATTTTGTTAATAATTTTTTTCATCAAAAAATTTGCTTAATCCAATAACTCATCCTAAATTTCGCCCTTGAACCATGATAATTAATCCCAAAAACCAATCAAATGAAAAAGATTCTACTCTTAATGGCATTGGCATGCCCCCCCGTGTTTGCCGCTGCACAATCCTGCACCCCCGACCTTTCCATCACCCAACCGGGAATGTATCCCGACATTGCAACAAACCTGCCTTATGCTTATGTGGGCGTACCTTACAGCACTTCGGTGCAATTTAAAGTACTAACCGATACCACCATAAGCGGAACTCCCGTAACAGTGACCAGTGTAACATTAGACAGTGTTGCGGGAATGCCGGCAGGATTTACATGGTCATCTAATCCTGCCAATCATTTATTTCCGGGAGGCAGCAATGCCTGTGCATCGCTGTGGGGAAATCCTACATCGGGAATGACGGGCGTCCATCCTCTTATCGTTCATCTTACTGTCCGGGGCCTTGCATTTGGTTTTATCCCGGTTACGCAAAAGGAAACCGTCAACGGTTACAAAATAAAAATTTATGGCGCCCCCGTTGTTTATTTTTCTGGAACACCCACAGATATTTGCGAGGGCGAATCAGTAACGTTTGAAGACAACAGTTCCAATTTTCCTACAAGCTGGCAGTGGTCATTTCCGGGAGGAACTCCTTCAAGTTCCAACCAGCAAATCCCTCCACCGGTAGTGTATGCTACTTCGGGAAATAAAAATGTTACGCTCACCGTTTCCAGCCCGGCAGGAAGCGACACAAAAACTAAAAATTCCTATGTCACTGTCAGCGTTGGCCCTGCTGCTGCAACCGTTACTCCTCCAGGAAATGTTACCCTTTGTTCCGGCTCCGGTCTTACTCTTTCAGCTAATACAGGTGTCGGCTTTACTTACCAATGGTTAAAAAACGGAGTGAATATTTCAGGAGCTAACGCTTCAACCTTCCATGCAACCGTCAGCGGTAATTATAGTGTAATTATAAGCATTGCTTCGGGATGTTCAAAAACTTCTCCTGCAACCAATTTAACTGTTTCAAATGTTGCTGCAACAATAACAGCATTAGGTTCCACTACTTTTTGTGACGGAGAAAATGTTGTTCTTAAAGCAAATTCCGGAACAGGATTTAACTATCAATGGAAAAAAGACGGAACAAATATTTCAGGTGCAACAAATATTACTTATACGGCATCTTCTGACGGAGATTATAAAGCAATGATTACAGATTTAGCCGGATGCACTGATATTTCAACAGGCATTGCAGTTACGGTTAATAATTTACCGACAGCAACAATCAGCGCTAACGGCCCCATCACATTTTGCAAAGGAGACAAGGTTACATTAACTGCAAATACGGGATCAGGATTAACGTATCAATGGACAACGGCTAACGTGCCCATAAACGGTGCCACCAACAGCGCTTATATTGCTGATAAACGGGGCTGGTTCAGAGCAGTTGTGACTAATTCAAACGGATGTACAAAGATTTCCAACCTGATTCATGTTTATGTAAACTACCTTCCCACCGTAACTGTCTCTGAAAACGGTCCGCTATCTTTTTGCAATGGACAAAGTGTGACGCTGACTGCGAGTTCACCGACAGGTGTATCCTACCAATGGATGAAACAAAATGTTGATCTTCCCGGAGCCACAGGCATTTCCTATAATGCGGGCAGCCAGGGTTCTTATAAAGTAAGGGTCACTGACTCAAACGGGTGTGAAAAATTGTCTGATAAAAAAGATGTTGCCGTACATTATCCTCCTTCAGCAAACATCACAGCGAATGGACCATTAACATTCTGCCAGGGTCAAAGCGTTACCTTAACCGCAAATTCAGGAATCGGATTCACTTATCAGTGGACAAAACTTGGCATTAATATTCCAGGCGAAACCGGTATATCTTACCTGGCAAAAAAAACCGGTGCATACAGAGTTGTGGTAACAAATTTAAATGGGTGCTCTAAAGTATCAGCCAAGAAAAATGTATTGGTGAATTGCAGAGAAGAAAATGAAAATGCTGTTTCTTCTGAAGAAGCTGATGTTATTATATATCCAAATCCAGCCTCATCACTGACAACCATTGACCTGACTCTTGTTAAAGCAGGAATTGTTTCAATAAAAGTATTTGATGTAACCGGAAAATTAGTTCTTAATGTTGCGGAAGGAAATTTTGAAGACGGAAAGCACCAGTTTACATTTGATACATCCGGATTAGAAACAGGAATTTATCTGGCCACCATCGTTACAGATGACGGAACAAAAACAATAAAGCTCTCAGTTGATAGAAATTAAATTGAAAAACTAATCCTTTCTGAGAAGGGCTTTAATAAATTTATTAAAGCCCTTTTTGTTTTTCGTGAAGAATAAGGGGCAAACTTTATTAACATGTTTTCAACTTTTTTATTAACAAATCGAGATCTGGCAGGCTTTTCACTGCATTATTAATAATGTTAATAAGCTCTTTAAAAAATAAATCTTAAATTTGAATATTATTTAACTTTATGAACCGAATCAAAATCTTCTAAAATAAATTCAAATGAAAAAATGTTATTTTAATTACCTCGCTGTTGTTATGTGTGTTTTCATGTCATGCGGTGATGCAAAAGAAGAAGTCATACCCTCAGATATCACCCCGCCTGTGATTACCATGCTTGGTAAAAACCCGGATACATTAATAGTAAAAACTGCAGCTTCTTATGCTGATCCCGGTGCTACAGCCGCGGATGATAAGGATGGAAATATTACAAGCAAAATTGTTGTGGCTTCAAACGTTAATGTAAGCGTTCCGGGTCATTATTTGATTTATTATAACGTTGAAGATAATGCTCACAATCTCGCGCCAAAACTAACGCGGGTTGTCGAAGTGGTAAAAGCAGACGCAACCTATGATGCATCTACAACCTGTATGGGAAGTACAGGCAACAGTGTGACCATTACTTCTTATTCAAATAATGATTCAATTATTATAAATGATTTTTATGCTGCAGGTACTGTTATAAAAGCAGGTTTGAATAATTATAAATACAAAATAGTTCCTTTTTTGATTAACGGAGTAATTACAGTGAACGGGGATTTAACTGCTGCAGGAACAACGCTGAATGGAAATGTGCAGCTTACAGGAGGAATAACCGCCA
>DATEMK010000600.1:0-36136 GCA_035275625.1 Bacteroidia bacterium | reverse complement strand
GTTTAAATTATAATTCTTATTTCACAATAAAATTGTTATTTGTCTTTTTTAAATGCCAGGTAGGTTGCTGTGAAATTTACTTTCACAGTATCTGCAATATTTTGCATCACCAGCCTTGGAATTTCTATCTTATGGTCCTTTACCGGAACATGAAACTCGCTTTGAATTTTTATTTCTCCGTTCTTAATTATTATTTTTCCTTTTTCCGTTCTTGGTTTTTCCACCCCATGAATAGTGATCGTTCCCGTTGAGCTTATTTCATATTCTCCGTCCTTTGTATAATCAATGCTCTCTTTGATTTTTCCTTTATAGGTCCCGTTGGGATATTTATCACTCTCCACATACTTTTCATTAAAGTGCTCCTGCATCAGGGCTTTTTTGAACCTGAAAGAGGTCATGGGAACCACAAAAACTATTTCACCGTTTGATGTATTTAAAATGGAATTCATGCTTTTGCTTGTTGCATCAATGTTTTCTATTGGCGCTTCGGAGAAAAAAGTGACTTCGCCGTTTTTGCAAACAAAAATGCTTTGCGAATTTATTTTTTGAACTGTGAATATAAGCAGGATGACAATAAAACGTTTCATGAATAATATTTTTAATGGAATTGTTTTTAATTTTCAGGCGCACCGTTTTGAATCCAGATTTTCAATTTTGCAAGATCACATTCTTTTAACTCAGCATCTACAGGCATGTGCAAAGGATCATTTACCGGGCGAACGATGCGGTTGTAAACAGAGCCGATGGCACCTTTTAGTCCGTTGTAATCTGTGAAATCATAAACAAGTGATGTATCCCTTGGCGCTGCGCTGTGGCATGGGCTGTAGCTGCAACTAACATCAATGATTGGTTTTATATCTGCACGGTAGCTGACCGTTTTGTTATCAGCAGTCGGGCATTCTGAATAGTCAAATTTGTCTTTTGAACAGGCAATAAGCACAAGAAAAAATCCACACATATAAATTATTTGTTTCATACTATTCGCTTTGCTGTAAAATTAAAAAGAATTATTATGCCAAAGAGGTAAGAACAGGTGATGGATTAGTTAATTCAATTATTTTAGCGGAATATTCTAATCAAATATTCATTTTGAAAAATGCGTTTTTTGTTTCTTGCTTTATCTCAATCTTTAACTTTTCATGTAAAACCAATTTAAAACCAAAAACAAACTCTGATATGCCTCACGATATTCACTCCTTTGCCCGTCCTGATGAAGCTATTGTAACACATCTTGACCTGGACCTGACGGTTGATTTCAACAAAAAAATTCTTTCAGGGAAAGCGGTTCTTGAAATTGAGAACAAAACAGGAACAGATACTTTATATCTTGATTCGCGCGAACTGAACATCACCAAAGTGTTCCTTGATGATAATTCAGAAACTACATTCACTAAAGGCAGTATTGTGAAACATGTCGGGCAGGAATTGAAAATTAATATAAAACCGAAAACAAAGAAGGTCACAATTGAGTATTCCACCTCTCCTGATGCAGCCGCATTGCAATGGTTAACTCCTGAACAAACTGCGGGAGGAAAACATCCATTCCTTTTTACACAATCGCAGGCAATACTTGCCCGTACTTGGATCCCATTACAGGATAGCCCGGGAATTAAATTCACTTACCATGCAACCATCCATTGCCCCGGAAATTTAATGGCGGTGATGAGTGCAGGGAATGAAACTGCAAAACATGACGATGGTGTTTATCATTTCGAAATGCCGCAGCCCATTCCCTCTTACTTAATGGCATTAGCCGTTGGCGACCTTGCGTTTCATCCTTACAACAATATCTGCGGAGTTTTTGCCGAGCCGTCAATGATGGAAAAGTGCGCTTATGAATTTACCGACCTTCCTAAAATGATTTCATCAGCCGAAGAGCTTTATGGAAAATATGCATGGGGCAGATACGATGTGTTAGTATTGCCTCCCAGCTTTCCTTTTGGCGGCATGGAAAATCCAAGAATCACTTTTGCAACGCCAACCATCATTGCGGGCGACCGTTCCTTAGTTTCTTTAATTGCACATGAACTGGCGCATTCATGGAGCGGCAACCTTGTCACCAATGCTACCTGGAATGATTTCTGGCTCAATGAAGGATTCACGGTTTATTTCGAAACGCGCATCATGGAAAAGATTTATGGAAAAGAGTATGCGGACATGCTCACGCTTCTTGAATTAAACGGCTTGAAAGAAACCGTGAAGGAAATGGGCGACACGAATGCAGACACCAAATTGTTTCTTGATCTGAAAGACCGCGACCCGGATGATGGGGTGACGGATATTGCTTACCAGAAAGGAAGATTTTTTCTTACTGTTATCGAACAAAATGTCGGACGCGAAAAATGGGATGCTTTCCTGAATAAATATTTTAAAGAGTTTACTTTTAAAAGCATGACCACCGATAAATTTCTTACTTATCTCGACCAGGAGCTCATTCATGGAGATGATTCATTAAATAAGAAAATAAATATTGATGCATGGGTTTTCGGGATGGGCTTGCCTGCCAATTGTCCTGAAATAATTTCAACAGAGCTTACCAAAGCAGGACGGGCGGCTGAGTACATTAAAAAGGGAATGACGCCAGCCAGTTTGGAAACCGCTAACTGGACCACTCATCACTGGCTTTATTTTTTAAGGCAAATCGGAAGTTTGCTTACACTTGAAAAAATGAAGGCGTTGGATGATGCTTTTCATTTCACACAATCAGGCAACAGTGAAATACAGTGCGACTGGTACCGGCATTGCATTACTTATAAATACACTCCGGCTTATCCGTACATAGAAAAATTCCTGATGAGCGTGGGAAGAAGAAAATTTTTAAAGCCGCTTTATACAGAGCTTGCGCAAACTCCCGAAGGGTTGGAAATGGCAAAAAAGATTTATGCAAAAGCACGACCCGGATATCATGCTGTGAGTGCGGGGACGATTGATGAGATACTGAAGAAGTAGGAAATCAGGAGAATATTTGTATTCTGTTTTTTTATTACTTTCGTTCTGGTAAATTCTTCTTATGAAAAAACTTTGGCATGTATATAATAAAGGTATATGCCCATAAAGGTGTTTTTCAGCAAAAGCTGATTATATATCATTAATTTAAACAGTATCTTTACCTAAATTTATCTCTTATGAAACAATTGATTTTTTATCTGCTGCTCTGTTGCATGTTGACTAACAATGCACGGGCAAAAGATCATTTTGATTTGCATTGGATTAATTACACACAAAACACGCATGGCGATGATGGTTCAAGCAGAATAAATGTAATCTGCGATATAGGTGATTCACTTACCCTGAGGGTTTACGAATGTTGCATGTATCCTGTGCTGACGGGTCCGTGGACATTTAACGGTGATACTCTTGCAGGAACTCTCTCCACCGATTCGATTCACGTGGTGGTTTCACAAGCCGGAACATATCGTGTTGCAGGAAATGTCTTTTTTTATTATGATTTTGAAATTTGCCTTCCCCCGGTGTCACCGCCACCGCCTCCTTTGAATATTTATTGCTGGACTTCGCCTTCCGGGCAAATATGTCCCGGCCAGGAATGCAATTGTGCAATTATAAATCCTCCTGTGTATTGTGCTACCTCTTATTCATGGACACCTCCGGCAGGAGCCACAATCGGGTCAAATTACGGAACCTTTATTCATCTTATATTCGGGCCAACCTTTACAGGAGATTCGGTGTATGTTACAGCCGACAATAGTTTTGGAAGCAGCCCTCCGGCTACATTTTATCTTTACTGCCCGGGATCTGTTGGCATTCAAAATCATTCATCCGCTTCTGAGGAATTTACGATCTCCCCCAACCCCTCTTCCGATGAAATAACAATCACCAGCCCGCAACCCATTCACAAAATCGAAATCTTTAATCTTCTCGGAGAAACCGTTTTCACAAAACAACAAGAAACCAACAACCGCTTCGAAGGAGTCCCTTCGGGAAGACTCAAAACCCATCTTCCAAACGGCATCTATATAATAAAGACATACACCGAAAACGGCATTTTTCAGCAAAAGCTGGTCATTAATCATTAAAATCCTTTTCACCTTTACTTTGCACAAAATTATTTCATGTCCCGGATTTCAGCTGTTGTCATTACTTATAATGAAGAACGAAATATTGAACGCTGCTTAAAAAGCCTTCAAAACATTTCAGATGAAATTATAGTCATTGATTCATTTTCCACTGACCGTACGGAAGAAATCTGCAAATCATTTAATGTAAATTTTTACAAACGTCAATGGGATGATTTTTCATCAGCAAAAAATGCCGGAAATGAAAAAGCAGTTCATTACTGGATTTTATCGCTTGATGCGGATGAGGCATTGTCGGATGAATTGAAAAAAAGCATTCTTGAAATAAAAAATACAAATGCAGCAGGCAATTATAAATTTAACCGTCTCACCAATTATTGTGGAAAATGGATTCACCATTGCGGATGGTATCCGGATACAAAAACACGTTTGTTCCTTCGAACACAATGCCATTGGGAAGGAACTGTGCATGAACAACTCGTTATAAAAAGCAATGCGCCTGTTCATTTTTTAAAAGGCGATTTGCTTCACTACAGTTACGTAACAACCGATGAATTTATCAGCAAGCAAAATAAATATGCAGAAACTTCTGCCGCGCAATTATACAGAAGAGGAACGAAAGCAAATTTTTTTCACGTGTACATGAAACCTCCCATAAAATTTTTTCGTGATTATATTTTTCATCTCGGGCTCCTTGACGGGAAAGAAGGATACACCATCAGCAGGATTTCAGCAAAAGCCCTTTACAGAAAATACAAACGGCTTAGCGAACTGCAGCGTTCTCATTAGTTTTGCACTCATTCGTTTACCCCTGACCCCTAAAGGGGAACCTACCAAAAAACGGTACAGCGATAGTTTCCCTTTAGGGGTCAGGGGTGAACGGACAGGATTTGTACCATAAAAAAGAGTGAATAAATCAGAACACATACAAACCGTTTTATCCGGACTCCCTGATAGCCCCGGAGTTTACCAGTTTTATAATCCTGATGAACAATTACTATATGTCGGCAAAGCAAAAAATTTAAAGAAACGTGTCTATAGTTATTTTGCAAAGCAGCACGACAGCAACAAGCTGAATGTGCTGGTAAAACAAATCACCGACATTAAATATATCCTTGTTGAAACGGAATACGATGCATTGCTGCTTGAAAACAATCTCATCAAAAAACATCAGCCGCGTTACAACGTAAATCTTAAAGACGACAAAACCTATCCATGGATAATCATAAAGAATGAACGTTTTCCAAGAATTTTTTATACCCGGAAATTTATCCGTGATGGGTCCACTTACTTTGGTCCTTATGCATCAGTAGGAATGATTCATGTATTATTCGACCTGATCGGAAAACTTTTCAAGCTGCGCAATTGCAATCTCAATCTTTCAAAAGAAAACATTGAAAAGAAAAAATTCAAAGTGTGTCTTGAATACCATATCGGAAATTGCAAAGGCCCCTGCGAAGCATTGCAGACCGAAGAAGATTACAATAACACCATCTCAGAAATACGCGAAATCCTGAAAGGGAACACTCAGTATGTTATTAATCATCTGAAAGACCTGATGCAAAAATATTCTGAGCTGTATGATTTTGAAAAAGCCCAGCAGATAAAAGATAAAATTGAAATGCTGGAGAAATACCAAAGCAAATCGGTGGTCGTGCATCCTACTATTCACAATGTGGATGTGTTTTCAATTGTAAATGATGATAACACTGCGTATGTGAACTTTCTGAAAGTGATGAATGGCGCTATCATCCAGGCACAAACAATAGAGCTTAAAAAGAAGCTGGATGAAAAACCTGAAGAATTGCTTTCACTCGCAATAGCAGAATTGCGCCAGCGATACAACAGCACATCAGATGAAGTCCTCGTTCCGCTCATTCCCGAAACAGAAATAGAAGGCATCACATTTACCATTCCTAAGATCGGTGATAAAAAACACTTGCTCGATCTTTCTTTTAAGAATGCCATGTTTTACAAGAAAGAAAAATTAAGCCAGCTTGAAAAATTAAATCCCGATCATAAAACCGAACGCGTGCTTGCGCAGATGATGAAAGATTTGCGTTTGAAAGAATTGCCGCGTCACATTGAATGTTTTGATAACTCAAATATGCAGGGGTCTTTTCCCGTTGCAGCGATGAGTGTTTTCAAAGACGGCAGACCATCAAAAAGCGATTACCGTCATTTCAACATCAAAACGGTGGAAGGACCTGATGATTTTGCTTCGATGGAAGAAGTAATTTACCGCAGGTATAAAAGAATTCTTGATGAAAAACAATCTCTCCCTCAGCTCATCGTGATAGATGGCGGAAAAGGACAACTAAGCAGCGCAATGAACAGTCTTGAAAAATTAAATCTAACGGGCAAGATAGCCGTTATAGGCATTGCAAAAAAGCTGGAAGAAATTTATTATCCGCACGACTCTGTTCCGTTATATCTTGATAAAAAAGGAGAAACATTAAGGCTCATTCAATACTTGCGTGATGAAGTACACCGTTTCGGAATTACCCATCATCGCAAGCGAAGAAATAAAGGAGTTATCAAAACAGAACTGTCAGAAATAAGAGGAATCGGAGATGCCACATCAAAAGCACTGCTCCGTCATTTTAAATCAGTAAAAAAAATCCGCGAAGCTTCTTACGCAGAAATGGAGGATGTGATCGGGAAAGCTAAAGCCAGGGTGGTGTTTGAATATTTCGGCAAAGAGGCAATAAAGCAATAGCTATTACTTCATTACTTCAAAGTAAATAACCGCGGTTTGGACTTAGAAATATCTTCGGAAAAATTCGTGGAAGGATCCCTGATGATCAGCTTGCTTTTTATGACATGGTTATCGTAAAAAGCCATCAGCGTATAATCACCCTTCTGAATAAGGTAAGATGACTTCAGCTCAATAGCCATTTCATTTTTGGATTTATCTAATTGTTTATTTGCCAGCTTTTGCCCGTCAGCATCAGTAGCGTCCACAATAACCCTGGTTTGATTTATTTTAGTTATATCCACATACACCCTGGTCGGAACATTAGCAAGAGGATAAATAGCAGCTTCTTTTATGTCTTCTTTTACCTGCACGGCTATAATTCCTGCGAGTGATTTTTCCTTTCCGGAATTATCCATGCATTTGAGCCGGTAATAAATTACATTTTCAAAATAATCTTTATCAAAAAAAGAATAATCAGTTTGTGACTGCATATTACCTTCGGCTTTTACCATTCCGATTTTTTGAAATGTTTTTCCATCCGGTGAACGTTCCACGGAATAATAATTTGAATTGTTTTCAGTGACTGATCCCCATGACAGTTTAACCCTGGTACCTGTAAAGTTTGCAGTAAAACTTTTCAGATCAACCTGTGCATACAATGCATTGCCAATTAAAATAAACGAAAGAAAAACTGAAAGCCTTTTGCAAAGCTTTAATAACGAAGGCTTGATTTTAATTCCTTTTGATGAAAGCTTTTTCAGCAAATCAAAATCGAACGGCTTTTGTTTTGTTTTCATTCCGTCCTCGTAAGGTTTTGTAGTTTCCATATTTCCTTGCTTCTCAAATAGTATACTCAAAAACAATTAAAAACATTTAAAAGAATCTATTTCTTACAGATAATTGCATGAAAGAACAGGTGTACTCAAAAACAATAATTCAATTCATACTTTTGCCCTCATGCTTTTATCAACTCCAGCCAATTTTCCCGATTACGAATTAATTGATTCCGGTAATTTTGAAAAATTAGAACGGTTTGGAAAATATATTACCATAAGACCTGAACCCCAAGCGGTGTGGAGTAAGAACCTTTCAGAAGCGGAATGGGAAAAACAAGCGCATGTTAAGTTTATTTCCAGATCAAGTTCAGCCGGAACGTGGAAGAAGCTGAAAGAAATGCCGGATCAGTGGAAAATAGAGTATGCGGTCGGCAAACAGCAGACGGCAGAAATAAAAATAAAATTCCGTTTGGGATTAACAGCATTTAAACACGTGGGTGTTTTTCCGGAGCAGGCGGTGAATTGGGATTATATTTTTGATTGTATCCAATCCATAAATGTTGAACAACCGAAAGTGCTGAATCTTTTTGCGTACACAGGGGGAGCATCGCTTGCAGCAAAAGCTGCCGGAGCGGACATTACGCATCTTGATTCCATCAAACAGGTGGTAACCTGGGCAAAAGAGAATATGCAATTGTCAGGTTTAAAAGACATTCGATGGATGGTGGAAGACGCAATGACGTATGTAAAGCGTGAAATCAAACGGGGAAAAAAATATCATGGAATCATCCTTGATCCTCCCGCTTACGGGCACGGACCCAAAGGCGAAAGCTGGAAATTAGAAGATGAAATAAATGAAATGATGCAAATGATTTTTCAATTGCTTGAAGAAAAATATTTTTTAATTCTCAATACCTACTCCCTTGGTTTTTCTTCTCTTATCATTGAAAATATTTTTAAAAGCTATACCAAAGATGTTTTTGAAACGGGAGAATTGTATTTGCAAAGCAGTACAAATCAGAAATTACCGCTTGGTGTTTTTGGAAGAATTAGAAAGATTTAATCAATTAAAAAGCGGAAGCATCAACTTCAATGTTCAATCTTCGTTCAATTTCTTTCTGTAAAAAGGAGTATGAATAAAATAATAATAGATAACGGATAAGACACCCAATGCAAAAAAAATGGTTGCCGGAGGACGCAGGGTATCATTATAAAAAAACTCTCCGGCCATCCAAATAGAGTTGGCAGTAATCCAATTGCATACAGCAAGATTGTGAAACAACTCAGATTTATTATGCCTCATTTTCCATGTAATATAAACGGCAAGGCTGAGCGTAGGTATGATCATGATGATACCTGCAATTTTCCAATCCATAACCCAGCAGCTATCCTTTAAGAGCCACATTACGATATGCATATTTTCTTTGCCGCGAATAGATTTTATATCCATAATAAAAATTTTTGGACGTGAAAGTATTGAAATTTTACGTGGATTGTAAGGAAGGTGATGGGATGAGTAAACATTGTGTCATAAAACATTTTCATCTGAACTTCCGTTTACTGTTTACAATATTTGCCTAATTTAGCGGGTAAAGAAATAAATGGCTTCTAATTACGACATCCTTATTCAAAAGCTTGACGAGTTCATCCGCAAGTTTTACAAAAATCAACTGCTGCGCGGATTGATTTATAGTTTCACCACACTGCTCGCTTTTTATTTGCTGGTTACCACCTTTGAATATTTCGGGCACTTCAATTCGGCAGCTCGAACAGTCTTATTTTATCTATTTGTTTTAACGAATGTTTTCATCATTGGAAAATTAATTGTTATCCCGGTTTTGAAATTAAATAAGCTTGGCAAAATTATTTCGCATCAACAGGCAGCAGAAATCATAGGCAGGCATTTTAACAATGTAAGCGATAAGCTTCTTAACACGCTGCAGCTGAAAGAACAATCTGAGGTAAGCTCACCAAACGCAGCTTTAATTGAAGCAGGGATCAATCAAAAAATTTCGCAATTAAAACCAGTTCCATTTGCTGCCGCCATTGACCTGAGAAAAAACCTGCGCTATCTTCGGTATGCAATTGTTCCTTTTGCGGTGCTGATTGTTATTCTCTTTGCTGCACCAAGCTTGCTGAAGGATGGAACCCAAAGATTGATCCATCATGCAACGTATTTTGAAAAACCATCTCCGTTTACATTTACCATTTTGAATAAAGATTTAAAAGTCATTCAACAGGAAGATTTTTTACTGAATATAAAAGTGGATGGGAAAGAAATTCCTGAGAATGTTTACATTCAGATAGGAGAAAATCAATTTAAGCTCGATAAAGAAAATACTGTAAACTTTAATTATAAATTTAAAAACGTTCAGCAGAATCAAACTTTTGAATTGCTTGCTGATGGATATAATTCACGGGAATATGAATTGATATCGCTGCCGAACCCTGTCATTTTAAATTTTAATATCTCATTGCAATACCCGGTTTATGTGAACAGGCAAAATGAACAATTAAAGAATACAGGAGACATGATTATTCCTGCCGGAACAAAAGTCCGCTGGGATTTTAATACTCAAAATACCGCATTGCTCAATATGAATTTCCAGGATACATCTGTTGCGGTGAAACAAACCGGGGAGAACGAATTCAGCATAAACCGTTCGTTCGTAAAAAGCAATTCATACTCGGTTGTTACAGCAAACAATCAGCTGCGCGGCAAAGATTCCATGCTGTATAACATCAATGTGATCCCTGATTTGTATCCTTCCATCAAAGCAGATCAGCAAATTGATTCTGCTTCAACCCAAAAAATTTATTTCCAGGGAATGATTAAAGATGATTATGGTTTCACCAGGTTAAATTTCTGCTACCGTTTTCTAAAAACATCCGACAGCATTCAACGTGATGAGAAACCCGTGTTTGAAAATATTGCCATTAACCGGAATTCAAACCAAGACCAGTTTTTTTATTTCTGGGATTTAACCAAAATGAATATTAATGCCGGTGAAGAACTCGAATATTATTTTGAAATATGGGATAACGATGGCGTAACAGGCGCTAAATCCACACGTTCACAATCAAATATTTTTAAAGCTCCGACAGAAAAAGAATTGGCTGAAAACACAGAGAAGAACAACAACAAGCTTAAAGATGATTTGAAAGAAAGCATTGAGCAGGCAAAAAAATTACAGAAAGATATCAGTGAAGCATCAAAGAAAATGCTTGAGAAAAAAAATCTGAATTATGATGATAAGAAAAAGATTGAAGATTTATTAAAGCAGCAACGCGATCTCGAAGAAAAAACAAAACAGATACAGCAGCAGAATAAGCAGAATACTCAAAAGGAAAGCGAATACAAAAATCAAATGAGTGAAATTGCTGAAAAGCAAAAACAGCTGGAGGAGTTGTTTGATAAAGTGATGAGCGATGAAATGAAAAAAATGATGGAAGAGCTGCAACAGTTGTTATCAGAGCTTGATAAGGAAAAGATACAGGAGATGATGGATAAGATGAAGCTGGATAATAAGGATTTGGAAAAACGGCTGGATCGCACGCTTGAATTATTCAAGCAGCTCGAAGTGGAACAAAAAATAAAAGAAGACATCAAAGCGCTTGATGAGCTTGCCAAAGAACAAAATAAATTATCTGAAAAATCGCAGGAAAAGAATGCAGATGCTAAAGATTTGCAGGAAAAGCAAAAAGACCTCAATAAGAAATTTGATGATCTTGCAAAAGATTTAAAAGATATTGAAAAGAAAAATGCAGAGCTTGAATTTCCCCAGGAGCTGAGCAATACAGACAAAGAACAGGAAGACATTAAACAGGACATGCAGCAAAGCGAACAGCAGCTTTCGCAGAATCAAAAGAAGAGCGCATCAAAGAAGCAGAAGAGCGCTGCTGAAAAAATGGAGGAGATGTCGCAAAAAATGAAGCAGGAGCAACAGCAGGAAGAAATGGAGCAGCAGGAAGAAGATCTGAATGCATTACGGGCATTGCTGGAAAACCTGATCCGGTTTTCTTTTAACCAGGAAGCATTGATGCAGGATTTAAAAACCATGGATATAAACAATCCGCAGTATTTAAAACTTTCTCAGCAACAGCGTAAATTAAAAGACGATGCAAAAGTGATGGAAGATTCATTGCTGGCATTGAGCAAAAGAGTGATACAAATTCAGTCCATCGTGAATGAGCAAATGACAATTATAAATGATAATATTGCAAAGTCAATTGATCATTTACAGGACAGGCTGGTGCCTGTTGCGCGTTCTGAGCAGCAGTATGTGATGACCTCTGTAAATAACCTGGCGCTGATGCTGAGCGAGGCGATGGACCAGATGCAGCAGCAGATGCAGTCCATGAAAACCGGAGGGCAATGCAAAAAGCCGGGAAAAGGAAAACCTTCTTCGGCCGCTCAGTTAAGAAAAATGCAGGAGCAGCTGAATGAGCAGATGAAGCAGATGAAAGGTAAGAAAGACGGGAAAGGTAAACCGGGTGAGAAGCCGGGGCAGAATATGAGTGAAGAATTGGCTCGCATGGCAGCACAACAGGAAGCAATCCGCAATGAATTGTCAAAAATGAGCAATGAAGAAAATAAAGAGGGCAAAGGCTCTCAGGGGAATCTTGGCCAGATGCAACTAAAAATGGAGGAAACCGAAAAGGATTTAGTGAACAAACGCCTCACCGAAGAAACTTTAAAACGAAACGAAGAAATTCTTACACGTTTGCTTGAAAGCGAAAAAGCAGAACGCCAGCGCGACCAGGATGAAAAACGTGAGAGCAATGAAGCAAAAGACAAAGATTACCGTAACCAGGCCCAGTTTGAAGAGTATAAAAAATTAAAAATGCGCGAAATGGAATTATTAAAAACCATTCCGCCCTCGTTAAATCCTTTTTATAAAAATCTTGTAAATTATTATTTTCAAAACCTCGAAAGCAATTGATGAAAGTAACTGGTTAATTGGTTGATTAGTTCATTGGGTAAACCCCAAATCAACAACTTAACCAATTAACTAATCAACTAATCAACCAATCAACCAACAATGAATACAGAAAATTTTGCAAACACTTTACAGATCGTTTCGCAGCCAGAAAGCATCAACATAGTAGAAAAGCTCATCGAAGATTTGCGTGAAGAGCATAATATTCACGAAGATTGTTTCGGCAATATCCTTGTTGCAGTTACCGAAGCGGTAAACAATTCCATCCAGCATGGCAACCAATTTGACACTTCCAAAAAAGTAAGCATCACGTATGAAGTGGAAGGCGATAGCCTTATGTTCAGCGTGCAGGATGAAGGACCGGGTTTTGATTACTATAATTTACCCGATCCCACAGCGCCTGAAAACTTAGAGAAACCTACTGGCCGTGGAATTTTTTTAATGAAGCATCTTGCCGACCAGGTTATTTTTTCTGATAATGGTAAAACGGTGGAGATGTATTTTAAAACCAGCGTACATTAATATAAAGATACCCTGATTTTCTGAAAAAGCGGAATCAAATACTACGTGCCATCATCAATCGCATAGGATACAGTTCACGCTTAAAAGGATTTAAAACCAGACCGATACTTTCTAAAGTAGTTGCTCCAAGCAATGGCTCATCACCCTTCTCACCAAAAATAACAGGCGCGGAACCGCCTTCGCCATTATACTCAAAATAGGCATCTCCGACTTCACGTAATATTTTTGTACCGTCAGCAAGGATAAAATCCATTTTACGATAAGGTTTAATTCCTAATGTTTTTAAATCTTTTCGTGGAACCAGGCTATAGACTGCACCGGAATCAATCATAAAATCAACTTCGAGTTTCTTTCGGGACCTGCGCGATTCTTTTACTACAAATTTTTTTATGGTAATTCCCATGACTGATGTTTATACAAAAATAGTAAAGAAAAGTTCAATGCTGCACCACTATTTTTTTTGTCACCACTTCTCTCCCCGCCTGCTCACTCTCCGAAGATGTCCTTACGGACAAAAAATAAATCCCGTTTGAGATATTGTAAATTGGAATTTGGAACCTGGTAATTGGTGCAGCGCTTTTATTTTTTTGTTCATAAACTACTTCACCTGTTAAGGAGAAAATTTTTGTTGTGATAGTTTGAACAACTGTTGCCGGAAATGAAATATAAATTTTACCGGTGGCGGGGCTGGGTGAAATGGTTAGTTGGTTTTGTGGCGGGTTGTTCGTATTAATTCCTGTCGTTAAGAAATAACTCGTCATGAAATTAGGTAACCCATGTGTAGAAACATATCCATTTAATGAAAGTACACTATCATTGTAATTGCATAAGATGCCAGGTAAGTCAGGATCATTAATTACACCCAAGAAAAACTTTCCAGTATGTGCCACATAAATTTTTCCATCAGGCGCTATTTGCAAGGCTCCGATCTGTGGAATTGGAGTTGTCGTTGAAACGCCAACCAACTGTTGCGTTGAGTTAATAACAGAAGCAATGTTAGAAGTAATATCCCATTGATAAATTTGTGGCGGTTGTAATCCGGTAGCGTATAAAAAATTTCCATTCGAAGAGAATTCTAATCCATAAGCACTGCCACCGGGAAATGTTAAATATTTTTCATTTGAAACTATGCCGGTCGTTGAATTAAAATCAAATAAATCAACGTAATTATTAACATAAGCAGCGTAGGCAATCTTAGTACCATCAATAGAAAATTTCATATAGCCAACTGCGTCAAGTGAGCTATCCGGTATAACAGCTCCAATATTACTTATTACAGGAACTGGTGAAATACCTGACGCACTAACCAGGTAACAGATAAAACTGTTACTGTAAACACCATGAACCATTACCCATATATCAATATTGTTGGAATGTTTAACGGCAGTTAGTTTTTCGGTTACCGGAGACATTAGAAAGTTGTTTTTTATGCTGACATCTCCATTCCCGCTGTTTAATGACATGTCAACAACTGAATAATTAAATTCAATTGGCAGACTTTCTACTTCCCCTACCGTAAAGATATAATACATAAAATTATTTCCCGGAAAAGGAACAATCAAAGCAGATTGTGTTGAAGACCCCATCTGCCCTCCTTTGAGTGAATCTCCGTTGGGCATTTGAGCATGATTTCTGTCCCAAACGGTTATTCCATCTGTATAAAACAAAAGAGTACCATTCGAATCGCTTATTGAAGAGCATCCTTCCCCTGTAAAAAGCGCCCCATTCGTTAAAGTTACAGGGGCACCTGAATTAAAATCCAACCCCGCATGGTACCCGAAATACCAAATATTATTTTCCTTCTGCGCATTAACCGTATTCCCAAAACCACAAACCCAAATCAAAAAAGCAGCAAATAATTTTATTTTCATCCTATTGTCTTTTTAATGATTCACAACAATCTTCCTCGTCACCATTTCCCTCCCCGTCTGCACACTTAAAAAATAAATCCCGTTTGACATGTTGAAAATTGGAATTTGAAAGTTGGTAATTGGTGCAGCGCTTTTATTTTCTTGTTTAAAAACAACTTCGCCTGTTATGGAGTAAATTTTTGTGGTGATGTTTTCTGATGTTGTTGGAGGAAATGAAATATTAATTTTATCGGTAGCGGGGTTGGGGGAAATGGTTAGTTGGTTTTGTTGTGGGTTGTTTATATTTATTCCTGTAGGGAGGAAATAGGAGGTGACGAAATTGGGTAAACCCACCCGGCTACGGTTGACACCAAGCGAAACAGCAGTATCAACATAATTACATGAACTTCCTGATGAATCAGGATAATTAATTACTCCTAAGAAATATTTATCATTTCTTGCCACGTATATTTTTCTATCAGGACCCAGTTGCAGGGAGCCTAGGCTTGGAGAGGTTGCGATTAATTGGCGTGTTAAATTTATTACAGAGGCTGTGTCGGATGAAATATCCCATTGATAAATTGTTCCCGCTGTGAAACGCGTGCTATATAAATAATTTCCAGTTACAGAAAATTCAATCCCATATGCTTCATTATATAGTGGCAAAAATTTTTCATCTGATACAATTCCGGTTGAATTGTCAAAATCAAATAAACTTACTGAACCACTTAAATAGGCTGCAAATGCAATCTTAGAGCCATCAGGAGAAAATTTCATTTGACCTATTATATCCGTTCCAAGAATGCTAATTCCAATTGAGCTTATTACCGGAGAAAATGATATTCCGCTATTATTAACGTGGTAGCAATAAAAATTATTATTATTTACTCCATGAACCATTACCCATATATCATTATTATTAGCATGTCGTACAGCAGTGAGCTTTTCAGAAATCAAAGAATCAATAAGTACATTTTTTAAAACAACATCGCCATTACCGCCATTTAGTGACATGTCAACAAAAGAATAATTAAAACTTTTATTTGCGGAAAGCTGCCCTCCAAGGGTGAAAATATAATATATCAAATTGTTTCCGGGCTTGGGTACTATAATAGCCGATTGTGTGGATGTGTTGCTTCCACCAAGAGAATCTCCGTTAGGCATAACATTGTGATTCCGGTCCCATACCAGGGTTCCATCAGTGTAAAACATCAGGTTACCATTGGCATCACTTATAGTTGCGCAGCCCTCATAGGTATAAAGCAATCCATCGGTCAGCGCCACCGGGCTTCCGGGATTAAAATCAACTCCCGCACTATCCCCAAAGTACCAAACATAATGTTCCTTCTGTGCAAAAATGGAATTTGTAAAAATTAAAACAATTGCGAGTATGAGTAATTTGGTTTTCATGGTATTTTGTTTTTAATGATTCACAACAATCTTCCTCGTCACCACTTCCCTCCCGGTCCGCACACTTAAAAAATAGATTCCGTTTGAAATATTGAAAACTGGAATTTGGAATTTGGTAATTGGTGCAGCGCTTTTATTTATTTGTTCATAAACAACTTCTCCTGTTATGGAGTAGATTTTTGTGGTAATGTTTTCAGAAGTTGTTGCAGGAAATGAAATATATATTTTATCGGTGGCAGGGTTGGGGGAAATGGTTAGTTGATTTAGTGGCGGGTTGTTTGTGTTGATTCCTGCGGTAAGAAAATAGCTTGAAATAAAATCAGGTAAGCCAAGCCTGGAGTTTTTTCCTGACAGGTAAAATGCACTGTCCACATAGTTACATTGGATGCCGGGTAATTCAGGATTATTAATTACTCCTAACTCCTGTGAATTTTTGGCAAGGTATATTTTTCCATCCGGGCCCATTTGTAAAGCGCCTTTTGAAGTTGTTGAGACAGGTATTTGAATAATAAGGGAATCGCCTATGACATCCCATTGAAAAAGATAGTGAGTTCCTCCCCCACATGTTCCATACAAATAATGCCCGCTTTTTGAAAACTCAATACCATAAGGATGAGCCCAGAACGGATATGAAAATATTACCGGATTTGTTATGAATCCTGTTGATGGATCAAAATCAAACACAACTGCATAATCGTATTGCGCTCCTGCGCAGGCAAGCTTTGATCCATCAGGTGAAATTTTCATATAACCTGCAGCATCACCACCGCTAAACACCCATCCTGAATTGTTTTTAACCGGGTTGGATGATAGTCCTCCCGCAGTTACTAAATAGGAATAAATAGTATCACAATCCACTCCCGTAACTACTACCCATGTATCAATGCCATTTGAATGTTTAACGCCAGCTAATTTTTCCGCAGCCTGGTTCAAAAGCAAATTATTTTTTATAGTGATATCTCCATTAGAATTGTTCAATGACATATCTACCACAGAATAAGTGAAAGGTTCATCTATAACAGGAAAAGGATATGCATAAGTTGTAAAAATATAATATAGAGAATCGCTTCCGGGAAAAGGTACAATCAATGCGGACTGAGTCGAAGATAGGTGTCCTGCAAGGGAATCTCCATTTGGCATTTGATTATGATTTCTGTCCCAAACTTTAATGCCATCTGTATAAAACAAAAGGTTGCCATTTGCATCACTTATTGAGGAACATCCTTCATTAGTATTAAGCATTCCATTGGTCAAAGCAACCGGACTTCCCGAATTAAAATCCAATCCTGCATGATCTCCAAAATACCAGACATAATTTTCTTTCTGCGCAAAAACAGTATTCCCAAAAACACAAAACCAAATCAAAACCGCAGCAAGTAATTTTGTTTTCATAAAACAAACTTACGCAAAAAAAGGCACTTCAGAAACTAACTCTTAACCGCTTCCTTTTTTCAATAATGGAGCCTGCATTCTAAATCTGCGTACGACTATACTTTACAGGCAATCAACGTTACTATAACAGGCGGCAATGCAGTGGAGTTAAATGTACAGCTCGTGCATGTATAAAAAGTTCAGGGTTCAGGGTTATGTAACCCTGAACCCTGAATCTTAAACTCAAACAAATTATTTAACTACAACCTTGCCGGAATAATTCTTTTCTCCTGAAATTACCTGCAGAGAATAAACCCCGCTGGCCAGGTTTCCAACTTTAACCAACCCGTTGTTTTTAACAGTCTGCTCCAGCACAATACGTCCTGACAAATCAGCGAGGCGAACCACTGCGGCAGATTCGTCATTCATCTTAATGCGTATATATTCTGTAGCAGGGTTTGGATATGCTGTAATTGACAAAGGCGCTATGGTTTCATTTACACCAAGAGCAATGTCTATTACATCGGTAACTTTATTAGTAACTATAGAACCGTTGAAATCAAAGAAAATGTCAGCTTTGTTGTCAATCATAGTTCCATCTGCCAAGCCAGTTTTTGGTTTTATCTTATAAGCAACAAAACCATGGCTTAGCGGCTCATTGACTGAAGCTGCGGGAAGATTGATGTTTAAAAATTCAAATTTCATAATATTGGTTCCCAGCATATATATATTCATCGGGTGGCTTGCACCGGTTATTTCCAGTGTATTTATATCCGCATCGCTGTCCAGAGTATCTACCACTACAACTTTATAAGCAACATCATTACCCACATTCTGGAAAGCAATTGTATAATCTAACTGCGTTCCCGGGGCCACATTAGCGGTATTCCATTTTGCATGAGATTCAAATTTCTCATTCGGGTCGCATGAGTTACGAACCGGAACACATGTTGTAATTGTATTGTCCGAAGGGTTCAGATCACCTGCAAGCGGATCAATCACCATTTCAAAACAAAGTGTATCGCCAATCACTAAACCAACATCGCCCAGCACTTCTATATAACGATTAACTTGCCATTGATAGTTCCAGTAAAAATCATAAGGGCTCACGTTATAAGTTATCACCTGCCCGTTCACGTTAGTTGGAACCGGGTTTGATGTAATATAGGTCACCCCTGTCGGCAATGTAATAGTCACAGTTCCCGAAACAGCGGTGCAGGCATTATTCCAGTAATCGGGATAAATAAAAGAAGTGTTACCCGGTCTTACTCCCCAGGCCCATAGGTTACCTGTTAAATCCTGTCCTGTCTGGCCGCATGAAATTCCAAAATCTTTATTATTAGCCGGCAGCGAACTGATGGAGTAAGTTCCTCCTGCCGGGCAGGTAGCGGTGAGATTTGCATTATTATAATAACTTACTTCCAATGTATAAGTAAATCCAACGGGAGCTTCTAAAGAATAATTGCCGTTTACATCACTGTATGCTCCGTTAATATAATCTCCGTTATATAACAGCTTCACCCATGCCCATTGTATGTCAAAATCACCGGTATTGTTAACGCAATCATTGTTGGAATCATAATAAACATTCCCCGAAATATTGCCGCACTGGCTGGCAACAATAATCGTATTATTGTTTACAAGCGTGTCATCATCCCCGTCAGGCCCTGTTACAATACACAGGAGAGAATAAATTCCCGGCAATGTATAGATATGCGGAAAATAACCGTAGAAATAATTTTGCGGAATCAGTGAATAAAACGTAGTATCCGTTCCATCACCGAAAGCCATGTAAATTTCCACCGAATCAGTAATAAGATAACCTCCTGCACTTCCGTAAATGTACATGCCCAGCGTATCAGGAACCTGGCAGGAAAAGCTGTTCCACATAGTGTCGCCTGCATAAAAAATGGTAATTCCGGGAGCAACCTGTGCTGCCGATTTTTGTTCGCTGCAGATAATCAGCAGCATTGCAATAGTAAATGAGTAAAGAATTTTTTTCATGATGTTTTTAATTATATGGTTTAACTTAAAAATTTTCAGCAAAGATGTAACGTAAAGGAGCGTCCGCAAAATGAATTTTCCAATTATCTTACCCCGTTGACGACCCTTTATAAGGATAACACATTCCGATTCAAGAGTGTAAAAGTATAAAAAAAAGCACTGAAATATTACGCAGCCAACGCATCTCCAATCGGTAAATAATAATGTACTCCTCCTTTTCTCTGCGCTTAGCGCCTCTGCGTTTAAATTTTTATAGCTTTGTTTCATGTCATCCATCAACTTCTTCACTCAGGACATAAAAATTAATTTAAGAGATAAAAACGCTTTGCGCAGATGGATCGCAGCAACCGCAAAGAAAGAAGGATGCAAAATAGAAGCGCTAAATTATATTTTCTGCTCCGACAAATTTCTTCACCGGCTCAATGAACAATTTCTCCACCATGATGATTATACAGACATCATCACCTTTGATCTTTCAACTGCCATTCATAAATCTCAAACTCCAGGCTTACAAGGAGAAATTTTCATTAGTATTGAAAGAGTAAAGGAAAACGCAAAACTTTTCAAAACAACTTTTCAAAATGAATTACATCGCGTCATGATTCATGGGGCCCTCCATCTCATAGGTTATAAAGACAAAACCAAATCTGACAAAGCTGCAATGAGAAAGAAGGAAAATTATTATCTAAATTTGCGGTCCTTTTGACTCAAAATCTGAGATCGGCTATTCGTAAATTCGTAATTATTCGTTATTCGTACCCCTGGTAAAATGTTTTCCAATTATGATATAATCGTTGTCGGTGCCGGTCATGCCGGATGCGAAGCCGCTGCAGCCGCAGCCAACATGGGGTCAAAAGTTCTTTTGATAACGATGAATATGCAAACGATTGCTCAGATGAGTTGTAACCCTGCAATGGGCGGTATCGCCAAAGGACAAATAGTTCGCGAAATAGATGCTTTAGGAGGATACTCCGGTATTGTAAGCGACCGCAGCACCATCCAGTTCCGAATGTTAAACCGATCCAAAGGTCCCGCCATGTGGAGTCCCCGTTCCCAAAATGACCGCGCCATGTTTGCCGAGCAATGGAGAATTATGCTCGAACAAACTCCAAATGTTGATTTCTGGCAGGACATGGTAACCCAGCTTACTACTGATAACGGGAAGATAACAGGAGTCATCACCGGCATGAGATTAGAATTCAAAGCCAATGCTGTTGTGCTCACCAACGGAACCTTCCTGAATGGCATAATTCACATAGGAGAAAAAAAATTCGGAGGCGGAAGAACGGGTGAAAAAGCATCCGTAGGAATCACCGAAAACCTTATCAGGCTTGGGTTTCATAGCGGTCGCATGAAAACTGGAACCCCTCCCCGCTTGGATGGTCGCAGCATTGATTATTCAAAAATGGAAGAGCAAAAAGGCGATGAAAATCCGGGAAAATTTTCTTATTTGGATAATACATCACCATTTGAAGGTCTCCGTACAAGTACGGAAGAAAATAGTAAAAAAGCACAACGAAGTTGTCACATAACCTACACCAATCAAAATGTTCATGATATTCTAAAAACCGGTTTTGAAAAATCTCCCATGTTCACCGGAAGGATTCAGGGCATTGGTCCGCGTTACTGTCCTTCGATAGAGGATAAAATAAACCGTTTTGCTGATAAAGAACGACATCAGCTTTTTGTAGAACCTGAAGGCTGGAATACTGTTGAAGTTTATCTGAATGGTTTTTCTTCTTCCCTGCCTGAAGATATTCAATACAAAGCCCTGCAGCAAATAGCAGGATTGGAAAATGCAAAAATGTTCCGGCCTGGTTATGCCATAGAGTATGACTACTTCCCCCCTGACCAGCTTACGCTGGCGCTTGAAACAAAGCTGGTTGAAAATCTTTATTTCGCAGGGCAAATAAATGGAACCACTGGTTATGAAGAAGCAGCATGCCAGGGTTTAATGGCAGGCATAAATGCACATTTGAAATTGACCAATAAAGAACCCTTTGTTTTAAAAAGATCAGAAGCATATATCGGAGTTTTAATTGATGACCTTGTAACTAAAGGTACAGATGAGCCTTATAGAATGTTTACCTCAAGGGCAGAATTCCGTACTTTATTAAGGCAGGATAATGCTGATATACGCCTCACGTCCCGTTCCTTTGAATTGGGTTTAGCAGACAAAGAACGTGTTGAAAAAGTTCTTACAAAGAAAGAAAAAGTAACCAACCTTATTAGCTATTTCAAATTAACCACAATTCTTCCTGATGAAATAAACGATCTCCTTGTTTCACGTGAAACGAATAAAATTAGTCAAAAAACAAAACTTTTTAATCTCATATCCCGTCCCCAGGTTAAATTGGAACATCTCAGGAGCATCTCAATACGGTTAGATGATTTTATTAATGAACATTTTATCAACGATGAATCTTTGGAGCAAGCCGAAATTTTAATGAAATACGAAGGTTACCTTGAGAAAGAAGAAGAGTTTGTTAATAAAATGAGCCGCTTTGAAGATATTATCCTTCATTCGGATTTTGATTATCAAAAAATCAGTTCACTTTCAAATGAAGCCCGTCAGAAACTTACCAATATTAAACCACAAACTCTCGGGCAAGCTTCGCGCATCAGTGGAGTATCACCATCTGATATTTCTGTTTTGATGGTGTATCTCGGAAAATAACCTTTTTTCACGTGGAACTAAACACACACGCTTTGGAAACTTTATCTCAATGTCCTGTATGTTCTTCGTCACAATTTAAACCATTTATTTCTTGTGAAGATTATACTGTTTCACATGAAACGTTTCAAATAATACAGTGTGAAGGGTGTGGTTTTAAGTTCACAAACCCTCGTCCGACAGAAGAATCAATTGGCAAATATTACCAATCAACAGATTATATTTCACATTCAAATGTTTCAAAAGGGTTAATTAATTCCATTTACCAGGTTGTAAGGCAATTTACCATTTCAAAAAAGATTAAATTAATAAAATCAATAAGTAAGGAGGGTAAGAATATCCTTGACTATGGTAGCGGAACAGGTGAATTTTTATATGCAATAAAAAAATCAGGTTGGAATGCAAAAGGTGCAGAGCCAAATTCTGATGCCCGGAATTATGCCATTAATAACCATTTGCTTGAAGTCGTAGAACCTGCCGAAATCCGGTTTTTCCCGAAAGGCAGTTTTGATATTATAACACTTTGGCATGTTCTGGAACATATTCACAAATTGAATGAAATCATTGATGAATTAAAAAAAATGCTTGCAATCAATGGAAAAATAATTGTTGCCGTTCCAAACAACAAAGCTGCCGAGCAATTGATTTACGGGCAATCCTGGGCAGCTTATGACGTCCCACGGCATTTATATCATTTCAACCTTGATTCTATTAAACAGCTTTTTGAAAACCATCAGATGAAAGTGGAAAAATTCATGACAATGCCGTTTGATGCATTTTATGTTTCCATTTTAAGCGAAAAATATAAAGAAAGCAATCTTGGTTTCATAAAAGGATTTTTTAACGGGACCAGGACATTAATAAAATCTTTCTTTGATAAACAAAAGTCTTCCAGCCTTATTTTTATTATCGGAAAAGTATAAAGTCCATATTCGCGAATTAGGCTTTATATGAATCATGTTCATTGATTTTGGAATTGTATGTTATTTTTCAAAAGAAAATGCTTCTGTAGCCACTTAATAAAGTCGTTTTTTAAGCATAGGAAAACTTTTCATGACTTTCACCAATTCAGAGGCTGTAAAAAAACCATCATTTTCCAAACCGGCTTCCTATTTTTAAAAATTAAACCGAAACTCTCAAAACACTTGATATGATTCTTGAAAGTTTTTTTGATTCAATTTCAAAATAAATATTTTAACCTTTGTTAACCCATCTAAATTTCTTTAAATTTTATCAGGAAATTTAAACGGCTCACACCAGTGTGATAAAAATCTGCAACCACATATTTTTTCAATCAGAAAATTAAATTTTTTATCGCACCTCACAATGATTTGATTTTCAGCCAATAAGAAATTTGCTATTAAAAAAATTGAATTTTAATCTCTGTCCCCAGGAATTACCCCTGTAAGATTTTGAAATAACGTAACCAATTTTTTAAAAAACAGTTTACCTATACTATAACAGCGAATTAAAAATTAAAACCAAATCATGCGTACTTTAAAACTAAAATCAAAAAAATATTTTGGTAGAAAAATAATTTTATTATTTCTCGTAGCTGCATCAACGTTAGCCGTTAAGATAAATTATTTTTCTGCTGAAAAATTTCAGTCTGCAGCACAGTTGAAATTAAAAGAAAAACCATGCGAAAACCATTCAGGAAAATTAGCAAGGATTAAAAGAAATCCACTTTCAAAAACTGTTGTTTATGATGCAGGGTTGAAGAATGCTGTTATGAACGGAATAAAAAACAAAAATCTTAACGTGGCTTATTTCCAAACCCAGCCCCTGTTCAGAACAGAACTTTACAATTCCTCTCCAATAACGGTCAACTATTCTGTAAAGAACCGGAATTTCTATAAGCAAAAATTCGATTTTAAATATACTTACGAAAATAATTTTGTTATAAGTTATGACATTGATGGAGTAACGCGGGAGAGAGCAGGTGAATTCGGAAAAGAAATTCATGAAGCAGATTTAAACTTTACGATAAACAAAAACCCCAAAATCAATCCGTCAAAAGCAGAAATTCTTCTTGCCAAAAATTTGCAATTCACCATTTCTTCTGATGAAGCAATGGCAGATAATTTATTAAAATCTTCTATTGACATTACTTCATCTGAAGCAGGGATCACTACCCTGTCGGTAACGTATAGCATACCCGAAAAAGCGATGCTTCTTGCAAATAGTATTTCGGAATCTTTGTTAGCACAGAACAATGCATTGAATACTCTCGAATTAATTGATCAGCAATTGGCAAAAGTTACAAATGAACTTGAAAATGCACGCAACGAAATATCTGAAAACAAATCTGCAGGGATAGCAAGTGCAACAAATACAACTCAGACACCCTTTGCAAATATTAAAGATCAGAAAAAAAATCTTGAACTCTTATCGGCTGCTTTGGAAAACTTAAGTGATTCTTTAAGGAAAAACAGAAACATTGCTGATGCCACGACTGATTACGGATTAATCAATGACCCGCTCATTACCCGGTACATTGACTCGCTCAATGAAAAAATAACTCAAAGAAAAAATGCTGCCGGTACAGATAGTTTAACTATAAGCGATGACATAAACAGCCTTCAAAATACAGTTGCAGATGTAGTCAGGAATTCACGAAAAAAAGTCGCATTGGAGCAAGATAAAATTAATAGAATGCATGTAGCTGAAACTCCCGTCTTGCCAATTGCAAGAGCAAATGAATCTAATCTTGACAGGCTGAATCAAAAGCTTTTTTTAACTGAAAAATTATACAACTACATTGCAGATAAGAAAACCGAAACAGAAGGTTCACTACCTTTTACTGAAGGAAGTTTTGTTCAAAAAGCGACCTTTCCCCGTGAATCGTCCAAGGCGAATGCCGCTTTAGTCTGGATGCTCACAATACTTTTTGGATTAATAACGGGAAGCATTGCCGCATTTGTATTACGGAAAATCTTGAATTTATCAAACACAAAAGACTCAGTCCAAAGTGAAAATCTCATCTCATGGTTGGCAAGCATCGAAAACGGTAATAAGAAAAATCTTTCATCTCAATTCAGGAATCTCTGCACTAAAATGTTGCTTTTAAGAAAGACCGGAGAAAGGCAAATCATTACAGTTACATCCGGTTCTTCTGGAGAAGGGAAATCTTTTGTTGCATCACATTTAGCAAAATCACTTGCAGCGCTTGATTTGAATGTGCTGATCATTGATATGAATCTCGGCAACCCGAGTGTTGAAGAACGTTTTGAAACCAAATCTAATTACACATTAGCAGATGTTTTACAAAAACGTGTTGGGGTACAGGAGGCTGTTCAGATTACTTCTATTCCCGGCCTTGATATTTTAACCGCAGGTAATTTTGAATTTGGAATCAATTCATTGATTGCCTCCAATAGCATAAATAAAATTCTCAATGAACTAAAGGAACATTATGATTTTATTATTATGGATGCTTCTGATATATCAGGTTCAATGGATGCAATGCCGTGTATGAAATTCAGTAACGCGACTTTATATGTCATTAAACCAGGAACTGAGGAAAAAAGTGTTTTTGATAAGGTCGCTCAAATTAAAGCAGATTACAATATCGAAAATATCTTTTTCATTTCAAACAAAGTAAAATATTCTAAGAAACAAAGACCCGAAATAACCCTATTCCAAAACACAGAAAAGGAAAAGAACGAAAACACAACAAAAACACCTTTCCTCAAAAAAGTGGCACTATGGTTTTATTAAAGCGGTAAAACTTCATACTTTATACGTATTTTATGGACTATTTACCCATGAAAACCAATAACGGTAAGGTTTTTGATCAATTTAATGTTATAAACTTTTTAAAAAAATCATACTAAAGTTTTACAAGTTTCTTGCAATTTATTCGCAACTTTCGACCCAGATAAAAATCATTAAAGTGAAAAAAGGACAGCAAAACACAAGGATAGAAAACACACGTGATATATCAAAATAGAATGACAACCGCACGATACAGGTTTATAAATTTTTTGCTGAAAGAATGTTCAGGATTAAATTATGTTCTTTTAAAATATGTTTATGATGACATTTTACAAATCCCCTCAGATGAAAAACTGGAAATTCTGATTGACAAAGAAGATTACAAGTCGTTGCTGTATGTAATTTCATCTGCGCGGGAAATCATAAATATAAAATCAAAGAGGAATGTCCGTTCTCAAATAGTCAACATTAAATTTTCTGACCACTCTTCTCTTGAAATTAAAATTAAAATAGATATTGAGAGAAAAGGAATCATTTTAATGAATTCTAAGCATGTATTGAGAGCTTCAATTGTAAATAAGCAGAACATTAAAATACCGGCACCCTGCCATCAGTTTGAGTATATTTTGCTTTCAGGAATATTAAACCGGAATGATGTGGAAGAAAAATTCAGGAATTATTTCAGGACTTTTAGTTTTGAAGAACGCTCCAGAATTTTTGCCCATATCTGTCCCAAATACAAGTTTATTCTCAATGTTCTTGACGAGCTCTATATATTCAGCAATAACAATTATCATAAAATTGTGCACGCGATAGAAACACAGAAACAAAACAAAGGATGGCGTTATACATTTCATAAATTTGTTTTTGCTTATGATTATTTAATCAGCAATTTTATAAGAGGCTGGGACCACCTGAACAGCAAAGAAAATAATTCCCCTGATCAAAGCAATGGCGCTTCCGAATTGAAAAATCTTTTACAGAGAAATGCTTTGATCAGAATCTGATCCCTTTCATTGGATTTTTTTAGTCAATGCCGGACTACATAAACGTGTGAATGTTTTCCGGTAATTGCCACCTTCCTTAATTTTCATCACTTTTGAGTTTCGAAAAAAATCCATTGATGAAAAAAACGATTCTTTTACTCGCGGCAGCAATTTTTATTATTACTTCCTGTAAGACAACAAAACAAACAGCAACAAGCACCATCCCCGCAAATGTTGAAGAAAAAAAACTTCCCGAACCCAAGGTTTATTGGGCATCCGCCTCCAGGCTAAGTGATATTTTGCACCAGGAACTTCGTGTGAGTTTTGATTGGGATAAGAAATATTTGTTTGGTCAGTCCACATTAACTATCAAACCATATTTCTATTCTGCTGACAGCCTTTATCTCAATGCGCGGGGTATGGAGATTAAGGAAGTAAGTCTTCTTTCAGGAGAAGATAAAAAACCTTTAAACTATAAATACGAAAACGACAGCCTGAAAATTAAATTAGATAAAATATATACGCGTGATGGAGAATATAAAATTTTTATTGATTATACCTCAAAGCCTGATGAATTAAAGGACTTAGGAGGAAGTGAAGCGATCAATTCAGATAAAGGATTGTACTTTATAAATGCTGACGGAAAAGAAAAAAACAAACCCCGCCAGATTTGGACACAGGGTGAAACACAATCGAACTCGGTTTGGTTTCCAACAATTGATGCTCCCAATGAAAGAATGACCCAGGAAATTTACATCACGGTAGATACATCTTTTGTTACACTTTCAAATGGACTTTTAATCAGCTCCATTGTTAATGGAAGAGAAGGGACACGCACCGATTATTGGAAGCAAACTGTTCCCGCTGCTCCGTATCTTACCATGATGGCAATCAGCAATTTTAAAATTGTGAAAGATAAATGGAGAAACAAGGAAGTAAATTATTATGTGGATCCTGAATATGAAAAACATGCGAAGATGATTTTTGGAAACACACCTGAAATGATGGAGTTCTTTTCGAAAAAATTAGGAGTTGATTTTGCATGGGAAAAATATGCGCAGGTAGTTGTTCATGATTATGTTTCAGGAGCAATGGAAAATGCTTCTGCAACATTACACGGAGAATTTTTGCAGCGGGATGACCGTGCGTATCTTGATGAAACGTATGAAGATGTAGTTTCCCACGAATTATTCCACCAGTGGTTTGGCGATCTGGTCACTTGCGAATCGTGGTCCAACATTCCGCTTAACGAATCATTTGCCACTTATGGAGAATATTTATGGAATGAAAATAAATACGGGAGGGAGGCAGCTGATTATGGACTTATGAATGATCTGAGCCAATACCTGGGCCACGCGAGAACTAAAAATGTAAATCTTGTCAGGTACGATTACGAGGAGCGCGAATCAATTTTTGACGCGATTACTTACCAGAAAGGAGCAAGGATACTTCACATGCTCCGCAAATATGTGGGTGATGAGGCATTTTTTAAGTCGCTGAATCTTTACCTCACTGCAAACCGGTTGAAGCCCGTTGAAATTCACAACCTGCGATTGGCTTTTGAAGAAGTGACAGGACTGGATTTAAATTGGTTTTTTAATCAATGGTTTTTTAACCACGGTCACCCCGATTTAAATATCAATTATGTTTATGATGATAATTCAAAAACGGAGTCAGTGATCATTGAACAAAAACAAGATTTCGAAAAAGATTCTCTTTTCTCCTTTCCAATTGTAATAGATATTTATGCTAACGGCAAGCCTGTACGCTACAATGCGTGGGTCACACATATAAAGGATACATTGACTTTTAAGGTGGATGCCAGGCCTGATCTTGTAAATGTGGACGCAGAAAAAATGCTGGTTTGCACAAAGAAAGACAATCACACAACGGAGGAATGGATTTATCAATATAAGCATGCGCCTTTGTTTCTTGACCGGTATGAAGCAATTCAGAAACTGGGAAAAAACTATGAAGCGGAATCTGAAGCGGCAAAAGTTATAATGAGCGCATTGAATGATAAATCCTGGGGCATCAGGAATCTTGCAATTAAAAATATCGGGACGCTTGCTAAAGAAAAAAAGGAAGACGTAAAAAAATTATTAGTTGATCTTGCAAAGAATGATCCGAAAGCTGCAGTACGTGAAGCAGCTTTAAGCAGCCTATCGAAAAACTATGCTGATGATTCTGACTTGACAGCTTTATATGAAAACGCTGTGAATGACCGTTCGTATGATGTGATGGAAAAAGCATTGAAAAATCTTGTTGAAAAGGATAAAGAAAAAGGACTCTCTATTGCAAAAAAGCTGGAACCGGAAAATAATAAACACATAAAAAATATTGTAATAGGAGTTTACGCTGAAGATGGTTCAGATGAGAATTTAGATTTTGTCAGGGAAGCGTTTAATGAATCTTCCGGAAACACGAAATATGAAACAACATTGAATTATGGAAAATTTCTTCTCCGCTGCAAACCTGCAACTATTGAAAAAGCTATTTCAGATATTGAAGATGTTGCAAAGAGAGGAGATCCCTGGTGGGTGAGGATTGCCGGAATACAAGCCATGAGTGAGCTGGCCAAATCATGCAAAGACAAATATGATGAGCTTTCAAAAACCGGCACGGATGGAACCAATGCTGGTAAATATAAAGATCTGAGCGAAATGATTGATAAGAATATGAAAGCGATCAAAGAAGCAGAAACGGATAAAAACCTCAAAAGATTTTACGGGAGAGGCGAGTAAATATTTTTCAGACAATATTTATTTGCTGGCCGGGAATAAGGGGTTCGCCTTTCATTCTCAAAAGTATCTGCGCAACGGTAACCACATCTTTCTGGCAATAGGTAACAATGCGGTTTAAATTTTTTTCTTTCCAATACACAAACCAAACCATGCTGCCGTCAATGTCATCCTTGGGGCTGGTGATTCCAAAAACATTTGCAAGCAAATTCAGCGGGGTAAAACTTTTATAATCGCCAAACTTCCAAAGCTCCATAGTATCAAGATGCTGGACCTCCCAGGGTTTTCGTCCTGCTGTATCGAGCAATGGCGGAATTTTAATGCCGTTTATCAGCAGCCGTCTTGACAAATACGGAAAATCAAATTCTTTTCCATTGTGCCCGCAAAGCAAATGTTGTGAACGGTTAAAATGTTCATACAATAATTTTGAAAAATCATTCAGCAAAATTTTTTCATCATCCCCGCAAAATGATTTGATGCGGAATTGCCTTGCCCCGCTATTTTTTGTGAAATAACCGGTAGAGATGCAAATGATTTTTCCGAACTCGGCATAAATTCCCGCTCTCGGGTAAAGTGCTGCTGCTGTATCTGCATCGCCTTTTTTCAGTTGTTCCGCTTTGCGGATCCAATGCTCTTTTTCATTTTCCGGAACGTCATCAAAGGATGGATATTGCGGAACGGTTTCTATGTCGAGAAAAAGAATGTTTTCTATTGAGATGTTTTCAAGCATGTATTAAAAATTGAAATTTAAAAGTAAAAGTAAAATTTCAAATGATGAAAACAAAAAATATTTTGCTGATGGTAAATTTTAAACCTGTCAGGTGCTGCGCGACCTGACAGGATGTGGGTTTCACTAAACCGTAAATCGTTTTAATTCTGCTTCGATGCCGGAACTTCTGCCTTACCTCCGCTTTTTCTTTCAAAATCTCCCGCCTGCACGTAAGTAATTTTTTCAGGCTTGATCCATTTGCGAATAGCGGTATTTACCTGGTCAACTGTAAGAGCTGCAATTTTTGATTCAAGTTCTGCATCCCATTTCATGGTGCGGTTCAGAAAAAGATTACTGGATAATTTATTTGCCAATGAACGGTCCTGTGCGCGCGTTACATTTTGCCCCTGCAAATATCCTGTGGATGCATCTTTCAATTCAGCAGCAGTAAATCCTTCTTTCAGCATTTTTTCAATTTCATCTTTATAAGCTGCAATAAGCTTGTCGGAATTATCAGGATTGTAAATTGCATACGAACCAAAGCTGCCGGATTTATCAATCGGGTCCGCCTGCATGAAGGATCCTACCCCATAGCTGATTCCTTCTTTCTGGCGTATGCGGGTGGCCAGCCTTGAATTGAGAAAGCCTCCGCCCAGCATATAGTTTCCCATAACTAATGCAGGATAATCAGGATCATCATCGCGCAATTCCATATTGAATCCGCATAGCAGCATGGCGTTGGCTTTATCAGGAGCATTTACTTTTGTGTTAGCGGAAGGCACATCAAAATAAATATCTTTTGCCCTGTCATAAAGCACGGGCGCCACCCATTTGTTCAGCATAGAATTTATAGCTATCAAAAGCGGCTGCTCGTCAAAATCACCAACTACAGCAACGGATGCGTGGGTGCTTGTATAGTAACGGTCATAAAATGATTTCAGATCTTCCACCTTTAGCGCTTTAATGGCCGCAACCTGTTCGTCAAATGTCATCGGGTATCGGAAATCATCTTTAGGATAAGGGTTCAGTGCGCGTTCGAACAGGTTGCTTGCTATAGATTGAGGTTCGCTTTTTTGCTGTTCAATATTTGCAAGTTCCTCTTCCCTGAGCTTTTCAAATTCCTGCTGCGAAAAGGCGGGTGTGCGCAGCACTTCTGTGAGCAGGCTGACAACACTTAAAAAATTTTCTTTAATGGTTTGCACCGATACATACACCGTCTGGCCGTTGCCAAAAATGCTGACGTTTGCTTTTAGCCTGTCGAACTCATCATTGATCTGCTGGTACGTTTTATTTTTAGTGCCTCTTCGCAACATGCTTGCGGTAAGTTGTGCAACAGTTCCTTTATTTACCATTACCGCCTGGTTGCCGATGCGAAGCGTTAAAGTGAAATTTACCGAACCTCCGCGCGTAGTTTTTTTAACAAGAGAATATTCGGCTCCGCCCCCGATGGCGGAAGATATAGTGCGGCTGTCAATATTTGCCGGTGACGGATCAAAGGCTTCCGCATCAGCAAGTTTCTTCTTGCCTTTATATTCTTTCAGTAATTTTTGCACATCAGGCGGTGCGGGAATTTGCGCGCGGTCAGGCGATGCATCGGGAATAAAAACTCCCGTTGTCCTGTTAGATGGTTTAAAATAAGCTTTTGCAACACGGTTCACATCTTCAAGAGTTGTATTCTCTAAATTGTCACGGTAGATAAACCACAATCTCCAATCGCCCTGTGAAATATATTCGCTCAGTTCTAACCCGATGCGGTCGCTGTTGTTATATAACAGGTCAAAATTTTTCAATAATTTATTTTTTGCACGGTCCATTTCTTCCTTTGTCACCGGGGTGGTTTTTAAATTGTCAAACACATCGGTCATGGTTTTGCGCGCGGTGTCCAATGATTTTTCCTTCAGCACCTCGGCAGTGAAAATTGCATAACCGGGATCTTTCAAAGCAAAAGAATATCCATAGGTGCTGCTGGCTTTTTTAGTTTCCACTAACGCTTTATACAGGCGTCCCGAAGGTTCATTGGTGAGAACTTCCACCAGCAATTCAGTAGCTGCATAATCCGGATGCGAACCGTTGGTAATGTGATATCCGCAGGTAACCACCTGTACATCTCCCACACGTTTTAGCTCAACAATGCGTTCGCCATCCTGCACCGGTTCAGTGGTGTATTCCTGCGGGAGTATCCGTGTTGGTTTCGGAATCACACCGAAATATTCATTGACCAATGCAATGGTTTTAGCTTCATCAATTTTTCCGGCAACGGTGAGCACCGCATAATCAGGCTGGTAATATTTTTTGTAAAATGCCTGCAGGTTTTCAATAGGTACGCGTTCAATATCTTCTTTGGAACCGATGGTTGATTTGCCATAGTTGTGCCATAGAAAAGCAGTTGACATCACGCGCTCCTCAAGCACTCCCGAAGGATTATTTTCTCCCGATTCAAATTCGTTTCTTACAACAGAAAATTCTGTTTCAAGATCTTTTTTTGCGATGAAAGAATTTACCATGCGGTCGCTTTCCAGGTCAAGCGCCCACTTTAAATTTTCTTCTGTTGCAGAAAATGTTTCAAAATAATTAGTCCGGTCATACCAGGTAGTTCCATTAGGACGGGCGCCATGCGCTGTCAGCTCCTGCGGAATATTAGGATGTTTGGTGGAACCTTTAAATACCATATGCTCCAGCAAATGCGCCATTCCTGTTTCGCCATATCCTTCCACACGCGAACCCACAAGATAAGTAATGTTTACTGTAATGGTGGATTTTGACGGATCGGGAAAAATCAATACGCGCAGGCCGTTAGCAAGTTTGTATTCTGTAATTCCTTCTACAGCAGTTACTTTTTCAGGAGCAGGCAGTTGTTTGTTTTGCGAGTAACTGCCAGAAGTTGAAAAAATAAAAAGGCATATGAATGCCGCGAATAATTTTTTGAATGATTTCATGATGTTTAATTTGAGATTAGGAAGCTAAAGTAGAATATTAATTAAGAAAAAACAATCAGGGAAAAGAAATTACATCAGGATGTGGTTTTTTAATATCACATTTTTGTCTTTTTGAAAACATAATGTAAGGATAAGCTAATGCTTGTGAATCTTTCGGAAATTTTTTTCTCGGATTGTGGTGTTTGCCGCATGTTTGCAAAATCAAACCTTATAGTAAACGGGGTCTTTTTTTTAGAAAAAAATTCGAGCGGAAGTGAAAAACCAATACCATAGGTAAAATCACCGATTTCGGACTTATTGTATTCCGGGTAACCGTAGTCAAATATTTTTTGATGGTAATAACCGGCTCTTAATGAGAGGATATGGAAAAGCTTGTATTCAAGACCAAATCGAAAGGAAGTTTCATATTCTGAATTTAATACTTCCTCGTATTCAAAAGCAAAAGTTCCTTCGTGGCTTCTAAGTGAATTTTGGCCCGTTGAATCGCTTGTACGAAGATTGTACCCTATTCCTGTTCTTGAAATAAAAGGCAGCTCACTTTTATACGATTCGTTGTTCTCCTCAAAGACTGCGCTTGATTTTGTAAAGTCAGATAATGATTGTGCGATAAAAAATTTATGTTTTATTTTTTCCCCGCTCCCTACATCAAAGTATTTTATAGCTCCTATATCAGGATAAAAAACATTTTCTGCATCAATGGTGCCGAAATCAATTATAAAATAATTCATAGTAACGCCAATGGTAAAATTTTTGAAAGGAGAAGAAGCTAAAGAAAAAGAATAATTTGTTAAAGCGGGAGGTGAGCCGGGAACAGGGTTTCCTGCATTATCGGTAAAAAATGAAATTCCGAAGTCGAACCGGTTCACTGCTACTGCAGCACTAATGTATTTGTTAAAAGTACATCCTGCACCGGCAAATAAAAAATTTGCATCCTTCAGAAGATATAACGGATTGGAATAAGTGAAATCCAATCCAACTCCCTTAATGTTTGAAACTCCGGCAGGATTTTTAAACACGCAGCTTATTTCGCTTTCCGAAGGGGCATAAGTTTTTCCCATAGCCTCCATCCTGGCACTTGGGTTTCGGACAAAAAAATATTCCGCTAAAAAAGGGTAGTTCCATTGAGCGTAACTGTCAGATAAACTCGCAGTAAAAAATAAAACACTCAGATGAATAAAACATTTTAGCTTATGCATGGGTAAAGGGAATGATTAAAAGTGCAAGATATAAATCTTTTACTTAATCATCACTCCCCTTTTGTCAATCACCGGAATATGCGTGAAAAATTCTTCGCGTATTGTTTCGGGAAGAAAAAGATATTTTTTATCAAACATTACTTTGTTTACATAAAAGCTGACCCAGTATTCGTTATTCAACCCGAAAACATTTTCAACAATCGGCTCCACCTTGGCAAAATCATGCGGGGGAACTACATCGAGGAAATGCCGGAGGGTGGAAGTTTTGACTTTTTCCCCTTTGTGAAACCCATATCCTTTTGAAGTGATAAGAACCCCTTCTATAATTTCGTTTTTCAGATTAATGAGATATACATTCCAAATCCTGTCGCCCTCAGGAGAAAATTCCGGAACTATTGCCATAGCAATGTCTTCTACTTTATTTTCGGGGAGATCTTTTAACATTTTATATTTAATGATCAATTTTTCAAATGCCAATTTTCAAAACCTGAATCAGAAAATTGGAATTTGAAAAGTGGAATTTTTTTAAGAATACATTTTCAAAACTTCTTCCACAAACACCGGGACATCCCTGAGAATTCCATCCGGTGTTTTGTCTCTCTTATGTCCGAGCCGGACAATGATAATTTTTTTTCCAGGGATTACAATAATGTATTGCCCTGAAAGTCCGCGGGCATAAAATATTTTTTCTCCGCCTTCTTCACCCACCCACCAATGATAACCATACGTTTTGTTGGGCGTCCCATTATCCAGTAAAGGAGCCGGTACAATGGATTCCAAAACATATTTTTCAGAAACAATTTGGCTCCCATACCATCTTCCGCTGTCGAGATACAATTTTCCGAACCGTGCAAAATCACGCGCATTGCTGTAAAAACAGCAGTAGGCTTTTTCATTTCCGTTTTTATGATCAAGGCTCCATTCTGCATCGTGCATGGCATTCAGCGGAGTCCATAATTTTTCAGAAGCATATTCTGAAACGGTTTTCCCGGTTGCCTTTTTCAAAACCATGGCAAGCAGCTGCGTATTACAACTCATGTAATCAAAAATTTTTCCCGGCTCACTCACCATTTTCAGTTTTGACATTTGCTTATTCAATCGCGTGCCGTAATACTCTTCGGTAGTTTTAGAAGTTAAGCTTGAATAACTTTCATCCCAATCCAATCCTGAACTCATAGTTAACAAATGCCGGATGGTGAGTTGCGCATTTGCACCTTCTTTAAATTTTGTAATAAAATCTCTGGCAGGCTGATCTAAGCTTTTTATTTTTCCTTCATCGAGTGCAATCCCGGTTAAAACACCAATAATGCTTTTTGCCATCGAAAAAGAATTGGAAAGCGATGAATCGCTATAGCCATCCCAATATCTTTCATAACAGATGGAATCATTTTTAGTAACTAAAAAGGCAACGGATTTAAAATCTTCCAGCTCTTTTAATAGCCTGCCGGAAATATTTTTTTTGTTGTAATCAGCAGAAAGCGCCCAGTCTTTGTGTGCAGAAGTCTTTACAATTCTTGAAGGAAAAATATCCAGGTCATCTATATCAGCAAAATTGTAAACAATGGCTTTCCA
>DATEMK010000599.1:0-2643 GCA_035275625.1 Bacteroidia bacterium | reverse complement strand
TGAAATTGTTTTTTTATCACTGTCCTGAAATGAAAAAATCATTCTTGTCCTGCCGGTTTTTCTTTTTGTGTGTGTTTTCATTTTCTATTTTGTCCGTAGAAAAATCCGTTATTCTGTCTTTGTCGTACATTCGTACCCGTTCATAAGTCAAGGCAGCAGATGAAAAAAATTTTAGTGGCAGATGATGAGCCGGATGTTGAAAGATTAATATCCCAGATTTTTCGTGCGCGTATAAAAAAAGGCGAGTTGTCTTTTGTCTTTGCAGAAAATGGCGCTGTCGCTCTCGAAAAGCTTCAAACTGATCCGTCCATTGATTTAATTTTTACAGATATCAACATGCCTGTTATGGATGGGCTTGAACTGCTTTCTAAAATAAAAGAAAATAATTTCATTCAAAAAGCAGTTGTTATTTCAGCCTATGGCGACCTGAAAAACATACGCACAGCCATGAACCGGGGCGCGTTTGATTTTGTAACCAAGCCGATTGATTTTGATGACCTCACCACAACGCTTTTGAAAGCCATCAGTGAAATGGAAATTTTAAGGCAGGGGATAGAAGCTAAAAGTAATCTTGAAAAAGCGCTTATCGAAAAAGCCGAAGCACAACAACAGGCATTAACAAGTTTGCAGGAAAAAGAAAAATTAATTCTATATCAGAATGAATTGCTGGAACAGCAGGTGAAAGAAAGAACTTCAGAAATAAATCTCCAAAAACAATTGATAGAAGTTAAAAACAAAGACATACTTGATTCCATTCATTACGCAAAGCGGTTACAACAGGCCATTCTTCCTTCATCAGAAAAAATAAAAAAATATTTACCGGAAAGCTTTATTTTGTATCAACCGAAGGACATTGTGTCAGGCGATTTCTATTGGGTTGGAAATGCCGGTGATTTGGCAATAATCGTTGCTGCAGATTGCACAGGACATGGAGTTGCGGGTGCGCTCATGAGCATGATTGGTATTTCCCTCCTCAATCAAATAGTTAATGAAAAAGGAATTACCACCCCTTCACTTATTTTAGATCAGTTGCACAGTTCCGTGATTGCCGCGCTGAAGCAAACAGAAAATGATTCGCATCATGCAATGGATATTGCTGTTTGTTGTTTTGATTTATCAGGCGCGAATCTTAATAAGGAAAAAAGTGAAATACAGTTTGCGGGCGCTAACCGGCCGTTGTGGGTGATCAGGAATAATGAACTCGAAACCATCAGGCCAGATAAAATTCCGATTGGCGGATTGTACGCTGAACGAAATAAATCCTTTTTAAATACTGTTCAGCTGACCGTCAACGATACGCTTTATTTATTTACGGACGGCTATGCAGACCAGTTTGGCGGAGAAAAAGGAAAAAAACTGATGTCAAAAACATTTAAAGAAATTTTACTTTCAATTCAAAAAATGAACATGGGAGAACAGGAAGTTTTTCTGAAAAATTATTTTGAAAAATGGAAAGGTGATAATGAACAGGTGGATGATATCCTGGTGATTGGCATACGTGTTTGATTTTTATGCAACCTCAATTTGGTAAATTTTAACAGGGCCTTCTATATTTTTTAAATTCTTTTCTCCGGCAAATACGGCTTCTTCTTCCGTCTTATTTTTAATATTGTTATAAACCACTTCCGACATTGTAACGGTGCCGGGCGAAGCTATTGACTGAATTCTCGAAGCAATATTCACCCCGTCTCCGAAGACATCATTGTTAGCTGTAAAAACTTCCCCGAGATGAATACCAATCCGCAGCTGGTAATTATCAGACTCCTTTATCTTTTTTTGAATACTAATGCCGCATTGAACGGCATCCGAAACCGAATCAAAGCCCGCTAATATTCCATCGCCTATTTCTTTAAGAATAGTTCCGTTAGAATTTTTCATACAACTTTGATGGATTGTCCTGTTTTCATCAAGGATGCTTAATGCTTTTTTTTCATCTTTACCCATCAGCGATGAATAATTCATAATATCAGAAAATAATATTGCCATCAGACGGTTATTCCTGTTGAATGATTGGGCAGAAAGTAAAATATCATCTGCATAATGCTTCTTGCCTGCCATTGCGGCTTTGTATTCTTCTTTTGAAAGAATATTTTCGTTCAACCGGAAATCTGTTTTAACAATGTTTTCAATGAAAGCTTCGAGTTTTTCTTTTTTGCTCAGCACTTCATTTCTGATAAAATTTACATCAACATTAATGCAAATTGCACCAACCAATCCATAATCTCTTCTGAAAATAGGAATGGTTGTACATTTAAATAAGCGCGCTCCTATCTGGAGTTCATAATTTAATTTATCCTGGTTTTGCTGCTTTCGTGTTTTTAAGTCGAGCAGTAAATTGGTGGTGCCGTTTTCTATTTTTCGCCCGGTAACTTCACCGCTTTCAATGGCAATTACAGATTTTGTAGGGTTTACAAGATTGTGCAATAAAATTTCCATCCCGGTTCCTTTAAATGACTTTCCGATCAGCGTTACAATACGTTTGTAATTTTCCATGAACTGGTCATTTTCCGAAAGTAATTTTTGCCCGTCATATTTATTATAGATCAACAGGTAATTATTCAGGTCACCGGTGGCAAGAATATCCCGTACAATATTCTGTTCGCCAATGATTATTAATTGCTTTGATGCAAATGGATTTTTGTT
>DATEMK010000598.1:0-11639 GCA_035275625.1 Bacteroidia bacterium | reverse complement strand
TATTTCAATTTCGTTTGCTTTAATAATCTCTTCGCAGGCTATTACAAAATCAGCATCGAAATTAAATGCCGGGAATTGGCCGTTTGCAAATAAATGGGGAAAATATACTTACGGAATTTACCTGATTCACCCGGTAGCGTTAACTATAATTGATGTATTAGTGAGGGTGTTGCATATTCCCAAAACAAATTTTTTAAGCCTGTTGGCAATAGGAATATCCGGATTTTTTCTGACCTTATTATTAAGCAAACTCAGCTACACTTATTATGAATCGAGGTTTCTCAAATTGAAGGATAAATTTACGACAATAAAATCGCATTGAATAAGGCTTCAGCTGCCAGTTTTATTTTGGCTGCAGGTTTCTTCCCCGTAAGGGAATAAGATTGAAGAAAAGAATGAACTTGATTTTAATAATAAAAAATATCGCCACTGGCAGCAACAGAAATTGAATCGAGGCTGATCCCTAAGAATGGCGGGCTATTAAAAGTTTCTATTGTACCGACAAGGACTTCATCGTTTGCGTTGATATTAATATCATTGCCATAAGAAATAAAGACAGGGCCGCTGAACCTGCCAATAGAATAATTAAAATACATATTCTGAGTAATTATGCTTTTAATAATCAGCGTTACTTTACAATTTTCTTTACCGCATACTTTGTCACTCGGTGTTTCTACATACTGGCTCAGAGAGAACTTCGCTACATTCTGATTGTAATGCGGGCTGCCGAATTTTTTATCTTTTAAATAAACATACAGGGAATCAATCTTTGTTTCAACTGTTTTGCATACAATGCATGATCCGTCATCTTCGTCTGCTGTGACATTAAAATTTACTGCGTTTTTATTGGTGCATCCCAGCTGTTTCCTGCATGATGAGAAAAAAATTATGCACAGGAGAAGCGAGATAAGAATTTTTAAGAATGATTTCATCACGGTTAAAATTTTATAGTCAGAAATAATGCAAGCGGCAGGCGGATATCAAAAACAGCCTCCCGGGTGTCTGAATTGCTGGTAGTTAAAATAAAGGTATCGTTTTCGGGCAATGCGGAATTAGTAATTGATTCTGAAATCAGCACGTTACTTTTATCGCGGTCAACATAATAGTGAAAGGATGCTTCGGTGAACAGCATTACGTGTTCACTTATATGCAGTCCAAGGCTAAGTTGCAGTTCGCCACCTTTTCTCTTTGAAACGGTAGTGGATATTGTGGATGTAGAATCTGTTATTGTAACATTGCTGTGCACAACAGATACTGCAAGGGTCCTGTTAAGCTTAGAATTGCCAACATAATTTAAACCCGTAGTGGCTTCCCATTTTTTCCCCAACGCATAGTTCCTTACGATGCCATAGCGGTAAAAAATATTATTGACGGTGGTTTGAAGATCAGAAGGTGAGAGATTGTCCTTTGTGCGCTTATAGTCATAACCGAAGCCTCCCTGTATTCCCAAATGCAATTTTGAGTAATAAACCGAATAGGTAAACAAGTAAGGGTTACTGACAACTGTATTAGTGGCATCAAGATTCAGAAATTGTTTGAACAACTGGTTTGCCTGCAAGCCGATATAGTGATGGAGCATTTTGGTTTTTTTCACCTGCTGCGCGCTGCTATCAGCCGCCTGCTGCGCATTACTATTAAAACCTGTGAAAGCAAAAAGGAAGATGATAAAAAATTTTTTAACTCCTTTCATACTCAGTGAAAAGGATTTGAAAGCGTTTTATCGGAAATCATATTAAAATCCGTCATAGCATTAAGAAATGCAATGATCGCTTTTTCTTCCTGCTGAGTAATTTCCAACTGCTTAGGTGTTCCATTTTCGTTTTTCAAACGCTCATCAAGGTTGGGATGATTAGCCATTCCATGACTGTAATGCTCCATAACCTGTTCGAGCGTAGCAAACCTTCCATCGTGCATGTAAGGCGCAGTGAGAGCGACATTCCGCAAGTTGGGGATTTTAAACTTTCCTGCATCTTCGGCTTTGTGAGTTACATTCTGACGCCCCGGATCGGTATAATGCATGTCCAAACCGATGTTAATAAAACCGGCATCAGTTCCACTGCCACCGCCACCACCTCCATATCCTCCACCGCCTTCAGGAAGCTGTGTGAGATGGCAGCTGTTACATTCGTACTTTTCAAAAAACAATTGTTTGCCCTGCTTTTCCAATGCAGAAAGATTATTAAGATCAGCGCGGGTACCGGAAGTTCTAATTTTTTTAACAAACTGGCTGAGGGCCGCGGCTATTTTATCTGCACTTACATCAGCGGCTCCGAATGCCTTTTCAAAAAGGTCGTGGTAGTAGGGCTGGGTTCTGACGCGCTCCACTAATGCAGCTTCATCATCCATTCCCATTTCAACGTGGTTAAGAATGGGCATGAGCACCATGCTTTGCAAAAGGTTTTCCCTGCCATCCCAGAATAGCCTGATATCATCATCTAAATTTTGAATGGGCGGTGTGTTTCTTGATGTGAGATTGTTTTCAAAACCTGAACTGAACGCCTTTGTATCGCTGAAAGCATGAGCCTGACTATGGCAGGAGCCACAGGAAATACCATTATTAACTGATAAATGTGTATCGTAAAATAATACTTTTCCTAAAATTGTTAAAGGGTTTGAAAGACCATTTGCCTCAAGATTAAGTTTAACGGGATGCGGGGTTACCTTGTATCCCTCATCGGTACATGAATTTAAACTCAGAATAGAGACCGATATTACCGATATTACTGATACTATTTTTATTTTCATGGCAAGGTGTTTTTAGGATGGGAGATCAAATGTAGACAACTTTATTGAATAACCAAAGCATTATTGATTATTTGGCAAGGAAAAAAACAAACCTGGTCTGCAATGATATCATTTAAAGACTTCAAAACTTTCCTGTCAGCGTTACTCCAAGTGTACGCGGATTTCCGAGATGCACGGCACCAAAGTCGTAGGAATAAGAAATATATTTAGTATCCCCGAGGTTTCTGCCCCAAAACATCAGCTCAAAATTCTTTGCGGCAATTCCGCAGCGGGTGTTGAGCAAATTATAAGGCTCCTGTGAAATAGTGTTTGCAAGATCAAAGTATTGTTTGCCAAGGTACATCCACTCTCCGCGCACCACTATTCTTAATTGCTGCTTAGTGCCAAGGTCATAGCTGTATTGCAAAGCAAGCATGGAAGTGATATCAGGAGTGAATATTTGTTTATTTCCTTCGAGGTTCACTTCGGCTCCATCCTGCGGCAAATTGAGCTTCGTGTATTCAGCCATTGTGTAACCAATGCTGTAGCTTGCTTCTAAACCTTTTATGGGAGTAACGTTGGCCTCAGCTTCAACACCCTTGCTTTCTAATTTTCCTGCATTACGTGTAACGGTGATGGCATCAGGCAGCACAAGCGCGGGCACCTGCGCATCGGTAACGGATGTAAAGAACCCGGCAATATTGAGATGCAAGCGGTTCCCAAAAAAATTATTTTTAATACCGGCTTCTATGTTGCCGCTGTGTTCAGGTTTGTAAGGGTATAACGGAGGCTGAGAAGGATCGGTAGATAATCCTCCTGTACGATAACCGCGGCTGTATGCAGTAAACAGCATGTTTGTTTCTGCCAGGTGATAAGACAATCCTATCCTTGGTGAAAATGCATTGAAATTAACACTTGCGCCTGTATCAGGAGGTGACAGAGAATATTTTTTCTTTTCATAATCGAAGCGGGCGCCAGCAGTAAAATCAAGCTTGTGTGAAAGTGTATAAGTTGCCTGCCCGTAGAGAGCAGCTCCGCGACTATTACTTTCGGTAGTTGATTCAGAAGTAACATCTGACGGATAATACGGGTTAAGCAAAGGTGCATCCAACCCGAAATGGATTGCCTGTTTGACCGGGTTATCCTGGTAAAACAAATATATTCCGGCTGTCCATGCTAACGGTGAGGAAGAAGCCGTTGGAGAAGTGAATTTCAATTCCTGTGTAACCACCTGTACCTTATTCCACCCATCATAATTATTAATGAGCGAAATACCATCCAGCGGTGAAAAATCAGCATCAATAGGCTTGTCGTAAAAATGGTGGTTTGACTGATAAGCTGATTGGGAAGTGAAATTAAATCCTTTACCGAAATAATTCACCGAAAGTGAACCGTTATATGTGTCGTCAATCATTTGAGTGGTCGCATTCTGATTGAGCACAAATTCCAGTGGAGCTTCATTCGTTGGGTCTAAATAATTAAGAGTGAAAGCTCCGTTGTTGCGAAGGTTGCGATGTTTTGCATTGAGCGTGACAGCCCATTTTGAATTGGCAATAAATTTCAGGTAATAATTTCCACTGATGCTGTGCTGCTTGTCAAAAGTGGAATTGGTAAACTCATTTGTATAAAAACCATCTCTTGAATCATATAGCGCGGCAACGCCAATGAATAATTTGTTTTTTACAATGGGCGCTTGCACTCCGGCACTGAAACGCTGCTGTTTGAAATCGCCCAGCGTGACTTCTGCAAAACCTTTCAGGGTATTGGATGGCTGTTTTGTAATTATGTTGATCACACCTCCCATTGCATTTCTTCCATACAAAGTTCCCTGGGGGCCTTTTAATATTTCAATGCGCTCTACATCGAAGAGCTGGGAAATATATGTATCAAGCCCGAACTGGTTAACGCCATCTATATATGTGGCGACAGCGGGATCGTAAGATGTGGTAGTGATGCCCCGGATGGAAGTTACGTTCCTGTTGTCGCCCGGATCAGCGGCATAGAGGTTGGGAACAATGGCTGAAATTTCTTTGGCGTCCCACAACCGGTATTCCTGCACCTGGCGTGAGGATAAAGAGGTAATAGTGACGGGAATGTTTTGAAGCGCTTCTTCTTTTTTCTGAGCCGTAACCACCACCTCATCCAATTGACGGGATGAACTGTTCAGAGGAATATTGAGTGATTCCGGTTTGTCAGAGCTGAGGGTGATATTCTTTGTAGCAGTTGCGTAGTTTATTGCGGATATTTGCACGGTATAATTTCCCGGAAGAATACCGGGGATTGAAAATTCACCCTGGTCATTTGTGACGGTGCCCAGGTTGGTGTTTAATAAATAAACGGAAGCTTTGCTTATGCCACTTGATTTTGAATCGGTAATTTTCCCCGAAAGTGTGGCCGTATTTTGGCAATATGCTGAATAGAAAGGCAGCAGCAGCAGCAGCCACAGGATGCGATTATAATGGTTGAATAAAATTGTTTTAATATTATCCCTGGCTCCCGGAGGAAAACCAACGAAGTGCTTTTGTGTAAATTTTTTATTCATGAATATTGAAATTTAAGTATCGTTTACAAATGAGGGACGAAAAATAAATACTAATTTAAATGAAAAGTTATGCCGCGGGAAAAATTTTGAACAATTAGCCGGGAAAAAGTCCTGAACCTGAAAGGTTACTTTTGGTTTGAATTAAACCCTTCGCACCCATTCAAGTCAAGGGGGATCTCTAAAAAAGAAAAACCTCTCCGGCACGAAGAGGTTTTCTTCTAAATAACTTTTTTATTGTTAGTACTTCAACAGCTTTTGAGTGATTTCTTTATCATTGACAAATAATCTGCAGAAGTAAATTCCCTTTGAATATTTTGCTGCCATCCATCTCAGCTGGTGATTTCCTCCATGAAAGTTTTTATTACAAAGTTCTTCAACCACATTTCCTAACACATCCACAACTTCAGCTTTAACAATTGAATTTTGAGCAAGTGAAAATTTAATGTCAGTATATTTCACAAATGGATTCGGATAGCAGGTAAAGCCTGCATTTGAAACATCAATAGTATTAATTCCGGTAGGGATTGTATAAGGTCCGAGGTTGAGCCATTCGTTCTTATCCAATTCTAAGGCTCCGTCATAGCCACCTACAGCAGCCATGTACAAACTGTCATTATCAACGATGGCAGTGAGATTGCCAAGATTATTTGAAGGTGTAATTTTAGGAGGTCCTATTTTCCATTTACCTGAATTTACATCAAAAGCCAAAGTTGTGTCTATTACATCAATACCATTGCCAACCGGATCGCCACCTGTAAAAATAACCAACCCTGAAGCAGGGTCAATCGTAGCGCCACCGCCCATTCTGAAATTGTTTCCAAGAGGATAATCATCCAGCTGTGACCAGGTAATGATGGACGGGTCTGCAGCATCAATTTCACCCGCATAAGTTGCCACGTTAAAGCCTGTAACCTGGCTAAATCCTCCTGTAACAACAATTTTATTTCCCACTATGCCGCCTCTCCAGCCAGATACTGCTGCAGGCATTGCTGTACCGGAAGTCCAGGTGTCTGAAGATGCATTATAAATTTGTACCAAATCCTGATCACCCGAAGTAAAATCAATTAAGCCGCCCATATAATAAAAAAGCGAATCATGGTAAACACCGAATGCATAATCCCCCACAGGAGAAGGCATTGGAGTTCCGTTTGACCAGGTACTTGTTGCCAGGTCATAAATCTGGTTGTCGCCAATTCCTGTGAATGCAGGGTTGTATCCGCCAATAACATAAACCTTGTTATTAAACGATGCAGCCGCAGCAGTAAAGTTTCCATTGTTCATAGGATTAATAACAGCCCATGAATTTGAATAATTGAAAAATTGACCCGCGTCTGCTGCAATATTACCTCCGCTTATCCCGCCAAATGCAAAAAGATAAGATGTGTCATTACCATTAATAGAGGCTGATGCTGGATCGAAACTCATAATATTCATCGGGGCTTTGGATATCCATCCGTAATTTGTGAAATACTCAAGTACCGGAAATAAAATTGATATCGAATCATCACCGGCATAACCGTCACCGGCAAGCTGAGTTTGAACCGAAACAGTTTCATTTGCGCCTATTAATGCTGTTGTCCATGGATCAAAAGTAACCTGCACTGAAGCCCCCGCTCCAAGATTCGTGACATTTTTGGTTGACGTATATCCGCCTGTAATAGTCATAGTAACCGGAAATGATTGCGTACTACTGCAATCATTTATAACTGTAGCGACCGGGGAAATTGTACTGCCAACCGCTACATATTTGGGTAAATCTATGCTGGAGGCTGTTGCATTAATGGCAGGCTTTATCCCGATAGCAACTCTGTCAATAAAAATTCCGTCACCGTATGTGTTTTTATTTTTAATTGCAACATATATATCTTGTCCTGCATAAGACGAAAGATCATAAGCGTAGTATTGGTAAACAAATGCTGTTCCGGGATAATTATCACCTTCGGCAAGAGTGGCAATAACATCTGTAAAACTGGTAGTCAGTGAGTCTGTCGTTGAAACCAAAATAAATGTACTGTCAGGTGGAAAACCCGTGAACTCAGCAGCGAACCAGAACGAAAAAGAATCGCCAGCTGAAATCGTAAATTGCGGAATAATAAGCCAGTCTTCAGTATCCACCCCCTGGTCGCTGTAAGCCATATAAGCACTATTATTTCCTGTAAAGGGAAAATTGGGTGACTTGGTCCAGACAGTTGCCGGATCCAAAACGTCAATTGATTGCCAGCCGGCAGGCGGAAATGTTGCGCCTTCAAAATCCTCACGATAAAACCCGGACAGCGCAGATGTGAATAACGGGGTACTCATATTTTTTTGCACATTATGTGTAATATTCCCATGCATTCGTGCTGAAATGTAATTTGATTTAAGGTTGATTCCTGTTCTTCTTAATTTATTGTTTTGTGCAGAAACTGAAAACGAAATGGCAGCGGCAAAAAACAATAATGTGATTTGTGTTAAAGGTTTTTTCATAAATGCTGTTTTTTTAAATAGTTAATATTGGGTATAAAATTAGCAGAATATCCGGCATCAAAAATTTTTTTTAAAATATTTTTGACATTCGTTAATAAAAGAAAAAAACGAATGCTGACTTTTGGCAGGAAATAGGAAAAACTTTCATACCGGCTCCGGTACAAGCGAAGTTTTTCGCGACTGTGCATCCACTACAGCAATCGTAATCATATTCACAATTTCCCGGACAGAACTTCCTAACTGCAAAATGTGCACTGGTTTTGCCAATCCAAGCAATACGGGCCCGATGGCTTCAGCTCCGCCTACTTCCTGCATCAGCTTGTATGCAATGTTTCCTGCATCAAGATTAGGAAAGATAAGCGTGTTGGCTCCTCCATCAATCAATTCACAGAAGGGATAGTTATCTTTCAGCAATTGCATGTTGAATGCCATGTTTGCCTGCATTTCGCCATCCACGATTAGTGCAGGATAATTTTCATGTAAATGGTCAACGGCATCACGCACTTTAATTGCACTCTTCTGATCGGACGAACCAAAGTTGGAATAGGAAAGTAATGCAATGCGGGGCTTTACATTGAACTGCTGCACTGCTCTTGCTGTGAGCAGCGTAATTTCAATCAATTCTTCAGTAGTTGGATTCACATTGATTGTTGTATCTGCAAAAAATATCGGGCCTTTTTTAGTGATCATGATGTACATACCCGCTACCTTTTTTACATTTTGCTGTGTGCCGATAATACGTAATGCAGGGCGGATGGTGTCAGCATAATTTCGGGTTAAACCGGAAATGAAGGCATCAGCATGCCCCATTTCAACCATCATAGCCCCATAATAATTACGTTCGCGCATAATCTTTTTCGCCTCATGGAAATTGAAACCGCGCCTGTGGCGCTTCTGGAAAAAGGTTTCACCAAACATTTTTATGGTTTCATTGTCCTGTCGCGGATCAATGATGGTGACATCTTTCAGGTCAAGATTGTTTTCACGGATCAGCTTATTGATTCTGTCGGAATTTCCAAGCAGAATAGGTTTTGCAATTCCTTCATCTTTTACAATCTGAGCTGCTTTAAGAATTTTATAATTGTCGGATTCTGCAAAAACTACACGCTGCGGATTTTGTTTGGCTTTGCTTGTAATGATGCGAATCATTTTATCATCCAGCCCCAGGCGTTTTTTCAGATCATCAATATATTTTTCCCAGTTGGTAATTTTACTTTGCGCAACACCTGACGCGATAGCGGCTTTAGCCACAGCCGGTGCTACAGTATAAATCAAACGTGAATCAAGCGGCTTTGGAATGATATAATCTCTTCCGAAAAAAATATTCTTTTTATTATAGGCCAGGTTCACCATTTCAGGAACAGGCTGTCTTGCAAGTTCTGCAATTGCATGGACCGCAGCGAGCTTCATTTCCTCGTTAATCTGGGTGGCCCTGACGTCTAAGGCTCCGCGAAAAATGTACGGGAAACCGATGGCATTATTTACCTGGTTAGGATAATCGCTTCTTCCTGTTGCAAAAATAAAATCGTTGCGTGTTGCCATTGCAAGCTCATAAGAAATTTCGGGGTCGGGATTGGCAAGAGCAAAGACTATTGGCTTGGGAGCCATTGATAAAAGCATTTCTGCAGTGAAAATATTTCCTTTGGACAAACCTATGAATACATCGGCATCAACAATGGCTTCTGAAAGTGAATGAATATTTCTTTTGGTTTCAAAAAATTTTTTGCTCGGATCAAGATTCTCCCTGTCGGGGCGAATGACTCCATTGCTGTCGAGCATCACAATATTTTTAAGCTTTGCTCCGAGTGATAAATAAAGATTGGCGCAGGAAATGGCAGCAGCTCCGGCACCGTTTACCACAATTTTCACTTCCTCAATTTCTTTTCCGGCAACAGCCAGGGCATTTATTAATGCTGCAGCGGAAATGATTGCAGTACCGTGCTGATCATCGTGCATGATGGGAATGTTCAATTCTTCTTTTAACCGTTTTTCAATCTCGAAACATTCCGGGGCTTTAATATCTTCCAGGTTGATTCCGCCAAAAGTGGGCGAAATAGCTTTTACGGTTTTTACAAAATCATCCACATTTGTCTGATCTATTTCAATATCGAACACATCAATATCGGCAAGAATTTTAAAAAGCAATCCTTTGCCCTCCATTACCGGTTTGGATGCTTCGGGACCAATGTTGCCCAAACCAAGTACAGCGGTTCCGTTAGAAATCACGGCCACCAGGTTACCTTTTGAAGTGTATTTGTAAACAAGATCTTTGTCTCTTTCAATTTCAAGGCATGGCACCGCCACACCCGGAGAATAAGCTAAAGAAAGATCGCGTTGTGAACTGTAGGGCTTGGTGGGGATTACTTCAATTTTTCCCGGCCTGCCCTGTGAATGATAATCAAGGGCTTCCTGATTTTTGTTATCCATAATAAAAATATATTCTTAATCTATCGGTGAAACAAAGATACAAAAAATGGCCATCGCGGAGACAATCAATTTGTATTTAACAGTAATTTGAATGTACGATTATTGGAAAATTGCAAGGATATTTTAAACGATACTGACCATGAATGAATTTCCGGTTTCTCATAAATGTTATTTTTGTTTGGTTTAAACTTCCAATGGCTTTATGAATACTTCCCGAACCAAAGTTTTAATAATAGGTGCCGGACCAACGGGTTTAATGATGGCATGCCAGCTTTCCCGATTTGGAATTGATTTTATAATTATTGATAAAAACCCCGGTCCTTCAGAAAAATCAAAGGCGCTTGCTGTCCAGGCGCGATCACTGGAAATTTACGGGCAAATGGGGATTGCTGATAAAGCCATTGAACAGGGACAAAAATCAAAAGGAGCCAATTTGGTTGTTAAAGGAAAAAAAATTATCCGGATTCCCTTTGGAGACATTGGCAGGCAGTTCAGCGCGTATCCGTTCCTGCATATACTTGAACAAAATAAGAATGAGCAGCTGCTTATTGAATATCTCGGACAAAAAAATATTTCTGTCACGTGGAATTCAGAACTATTAAACTTTTCTCAGCGTGACAAAGAATTAAAAGCAACAATCAAAACAAAGAATGATCAGCAGGAAATTATGACTGACTGGATGATAGGGGCAGATGGCGGAAAAAGCGCTGTCCGTCATTTGCTGAACCTGGAGTTTTCAGGGGATACGTATGAAAATATTTTTTATGTGGCCGACACTAAAGTAGAGTGGGATTTAGGGTACAATGAATTGATAGGCTACTTATCAAAAAAAACGCTTACCGCATTTTTTCCGATGAAAGGCGAAAAACGATTTCGATTGGTGGGAATACTTCCCGAACAATTCCAGGATGAAGAAAATGTCACTTTTTCGGATATTCAATCCGTTATTAAAAATTCAATTGAAACAAAAATTGATTTCAGTGACACCAAATGGTTTTCCGTTTACAGGCTGCACCACCGTTGTGTAAATCATTTTCGTGAAGGCAGGTGTTTTCTTGCAGGTGATGCCGCTCACATTCATAGCCCTGCGGGCGGGCAGGGAATGAACACAGGCTTGCAGGATGCGTACAACCTTGCATGGAAACTGGCCCTGGTAATTAAAAAAATTGCCGGGGAAAAATTGCTTGATTCATACAATGCAGAACGGCTGCCATTGGCAAAACGGTTAGTAAAAACAACTGACCGGGCTTTTGGTTTTGGTGTGAGCAGAAATATTTTCACACAATTTGCGCGGATAAACATTTTTCCTTTTTTCATCCGGTGGTTAATGAATAAAAAGTTTTTTCAGACGTTTGCTTTTAAAGGCATCTCACAGATTGCGATTAATTACCGGAAAAGTTTTTTAAGCAAAACACAGCTTCAAAACCCATCCTCAAAATTTAAGGCAGGCGACAGAATTCCTTACTGTTTTATTTTTTCA
>DATEMK010000597.1:0-11591 GCA_035275625.1 Bacteroidia bacterium | reverse complement strand
TTTTAACCACGCTACGGGATTTAGTGGATACCAGTTCTCAAACCGGGTTTAGTGCCGGGAAGCCTTTTGGATTTGTATTGCCGGGAACTAAAGAGGAGTGAAGGTGAGAAGCTGAGAAAGTGAGTGTCTCACCTTCTCACTTTCACCTTTTACTTACCACTTGCCAGTCATTAAAATTATTTTACCTTTGCACCTCTTAAAAAAAATTGGCCCGTTCGTCTAGGGGTTAGGACATCTCCCTTTCACGGAGGAAACACGAGTTCGATTCTCGTACGGGCTACAGAAAAAGGTTAATAGTTAATCGTTATTCGTTAACAGGAAAAACGGTACAACGATTAACAAATAACGAATAACAATTAACTTATTTATCAAATGGCAAATCACAAATCATCAGAAAAAAGAATCCGCGGAAGCGCTGCCAAGCAGGAAAGAAACAAGTATCACGCTAAAACGACACGGAATGCGATGAAGGAATTGCGTACCGCAAAAAGCAAGGCTGAAGCTTCAAAACTATACCCCACGGTTGCTTCCATGCTGGATAAGCTGGCAAAGAAAAACGTCATTCATAAGAAGAAAGCTTCCAACCTCAAATCGAGTTTGGCGAAGCATGTTGCAGGGTTGCAATAAAACAGTTTACAGTTTACAGTCTAAAGTCTAAAGTTGGCTGACGCGACTAAGAACTTTAAACTTTAAACTCCTCCCCATCCCCCAATGGAAACCTCGGGCATCAAAACATGGGCAGAAGCCGACCGTCCGCGCGAAAAACTTTTAAAGCTGGGACGGCATAACCTTACCGATTCTGAACTGCTCGCTATTCTTATCCGGACAGGAACCAAAGAACTTACTGCTGTTGATGTTGCAAAAAAGATTTTGTCGGATTGCAATAATGACATCACTCAATTGTCAAAGCTTTCGGTAAATGACCTGATGAAAAATCATAAAGGCATGGGCGAGGTGAAAGCGATTACCATTGTTGCGGCCCTTGAACTTGGCCGGAGAAGGCGTGAGGCGGAAGGGTTAAAAAAAGAAAAAATTTCATCCAGCCGGGATGCTTTTGAAATTTTACAGCCGCGCATGGCCGATTTGGTTCACGAAGAGTTTGTGGTGCTGATGCTGAACCGCGCCAATGATGTGATCGGCAAATATGATTTGAGCAAAGGCGGCATTGCAGGAACGGTAGTGGACCCGAAGTTAATTTTTAAAGCCGCTTTGGAATACCTTGCCTGCGGAATTATTTTATGCCACAATCATCCGAGCGGAAATCCCAAACCCAGCCCCGAAGATCTGAAGCTTACCAAAAAATTAAAAGATGCGGGCACGATGATGGAAATTGATGTGCTGGATCATATCATCGTGGCAGGCGATGGGTATTTTAGTTTTGCGGATGAGGGACTGATTTGAAAAATAAAATTATTATCCGGCTTTTTTAAAATCAAAAGTTACAGGCAATAAAGTTTTAAGCTGAACATTTTTTGAAGCGTACATTATTTCAATCCCTATTATTTTTCCGTCCTCATCAATATCTAAAACAATATCATCAGTAATTTTTTTATTAATTACCTGATGCGGACCCTGATCTAATCTTAAATAAAGAAGATCGGTTTTTGAATCATAGTTTACAACCATTTTTTATTCCTCCCATTTTCCGTAAAATACATAAACTGTTACGGTGACTATTTTATTTTGTTCGGCAAGATAATATACTTCAATTTTCTTTTGATCGTAAAATTTGCCATTTCTTTCCTTGTTAAAAGTAAACACTTTTTGTTTGCCTGTTCAGTTTGATTTGGCAGGAATGATATTTCCCGTATTTATTACGTCAATTATTTCTTCAGTTGATGCTCCTCTTTCAATTGCCCTTTCTGTTGTGTGCCGGTCAATCTGAATTTCCATTTTCAAAAGTAAAAAAAATAAATGTGCCGGATCATATCATCGTGGCAGGCGATGGGTATTTTAGTTTTACCGATGAGGGGCTTTTGTAAACTCGCCTGCTTTTTCTTATACTTGCATATAATTAAATCTGATCTTATGAAAAAAATCTCTACACTCATTTTGATTTTTTCAGCCGCTGCAAGTACTTTATCTGCACAGCTTGTTGTCAGCAGTTCAACGCCTTCCGATTTGGTAAATACAATTGCTGCAGGAGGAATTGCCGTTTCAAATATTTCTTATACGGGTGTTTCGTCAGCGTCAGGCACATTTCTTTGCCCGGGAGGCTGCAACCTTGGAATAACGGGCGGAATTATTCTAACCAGCGGCCTGGCATCCATTGCTGCTCTGCCAAATACAAATTCCGGGCAAGGCAATGATAATGGTTTAGCAATGAGTGATCCCGATCTGAATTCTTTAACTACGGGGCTAACACAGGATGTTGCTATTCTTGAATTTGATTTTGTTGCCATTTCTGATTCTGTTGAATTCAATTACATTTTCGCTTCTGATGAATACAGCGATTATGCTAACACAGCGTGCAACGATGTGTTCGGGTTTTTTATCAGCGGTCCGGGAATTTCCGGATTGCAGGACATTGCTCTCATTCCGGGAACGGGTATTCCTATTACTATTAACAATGTAAATAATGGCGGACCTGTTCCTCACGGCACGCCTCCCACCGGACCTTGCATGAACTGTGCTTATTTCGTGGATAATTCTGCTCCTGTAATATACACCATAGCTTATGACGGAATGACCACCATTCTTACTGCTAAAGCAACAAGTATCCAACCCGGTCAGACCTACCATTTGAAAATTGCGATTGGTGATGTGTGTGATGGAATTTTTGACTCCGGAGTATTTCTCGAAGCCGGAACTTTTCGCATCTCAGGTCCTGCCGCACTTTATGTGGGCGGAAACCGTGTGATGGCTGATACGGTTCATATCTGCCAGGGAAGTTCTGTTTCTCTTTCCGCTCCAGCGGGATTTACTTATTTATGGAGCACAGGTGAAACCACGCAGTCAATCACTGTAAATACAGCAGGAACTTACAGTGCAACCATCATCGGAACTAATTTTAACTTCCCTGTTTCAACTCCGCCTGTTACTTTTATTGTGGATAACACAACCATTCCCGTCCCCGTTTTGACATTCGCAAACAACACAATAAGTTCCTCGGTTAATTCTGCATCTTATAATTATAGCTGGACATTTAACGGAATGCCGATACAGGGTGCAAACAATCCTACCGTTCCTGTTTCGCAAAACGGTTGTTATGCAATAACCGTTCAGGATCCCGGAGGCTGTTTTATTACTTCCGATTCATTGTGCCTGACTAATGTGGGCATTGCTGAAATTTCCGCTGCTGATATTATAAGGCTGCTGCCAAATCCTTTTACCGAATCCTGCACTTTAACTTTTGACAATCCTTCAGGAAATAATTATACATGCAGGATTATTGATTTGACAGGAAGACCGCTGCGCACGATTGAAAATATTTTTACAGATCATATTTACATTAAAAAAGAAAACCTTCGCGCGGGGATTTATTTTTATGAGTTGATCAACCTCACTAAAAATGAAATGCACCAGGGAAAAATGGTGATCAATTAAAACCCTGCCCGGAGAGTATGGAGTGAATTATTGAGTCCTTATGACATCAAAAGAGCCGGAAATATTTCCATACGTAGTACTTCCATTTCCCGTAGTCACAACAGAGCCGCTAAAGGTTCCTTTTACCTGGTCCCCTATTGCTCCTATCTCGGTAAGATGACAGCTAACATTGTCACTATTAATTTCATAAAGATTTAACTGGTCGATCAATTCAATGTAAACATCACATACAGTGGGTACAGGAATAGTATCATAAATACTTATATGAAAATACGAAATTGTATAATTGGGTGGAGCAGTTCCGGTAATTAAAACATTGGTGAAGCCAAAGCTAAATGTATCCGTAACCTGTGCATAAGCGGAAGAAGTTGTAATATTAAATATGTGATGTGGAAACGGTGATCCGACCAGGGTAAAACTATTTGCTGTGGATGCGGAACTAAAGGTATCACATAATGATATTGCCCCTACGTTTAAAACAGCAGGGGGTGAAAGGCTGGTAAGGTTTTGAAAATGGCTCGCAGTGGAACTAAAAGCATACAAATCAATTTGCGTATTTGGGACTGCTATCAAATTGAAATTGCCATTTGTTGTATATTGATAATTATTAAAACCAGAATTGTCAGTCAGAGTTACCAAACCATCAGTGATTTCACCCGAACATGTTTTAAGCATGCCTGCAACTCTTGTTATGCATGAAACAACCAGGTCAGGAATTGTATAAACCTGGTTGGGCGACAAAGCAGGAACAGTAATTACCTGGCTGTTTGAAACAATCCCGCTATTATTACTTGCCAAAACCTGTATGGTAAATGTCATGCCGCAGGGGAAAGCTTCATAAAACTCCCCGTTTTGATCTGTTGTGGTAACATAGAATCCATTCACTGTTACATGTATGTTTGGAAGAGGAGCTCCCAAACAATCCACAACTCTTCCTTTTATATAAGCTCTCGGCCCCTGGTAATCATAATTCCACCAGCTGAAATGCGACACTGTTCCCACATAATTATTCCCCACTTTATTTGCCGAGCCTTCTTCTTTCCACAAAGAAGTTGTTTCATCAAAATACCATAATGGAATGCTTGCAGGTGCTGAAGAAAGCTGGGATGCGGCTATAGTCATGGTGAGTGTTGCCGAAGTTCCGGTTGCCAATTGTAATGCTTCACCGCTGCTGCCGGTTAATTCAATGCCTAACATTCCGTAAGAATAAAGAACAACATTTTCATTGCTTGCATTTATACCTGCCAGATCACCACCTGGAATTGTAAAACCAAAATTTACATCATCAGGTGAAAGATGTTTTACAATTAAATTTACTGTTCCGGTATATGCGCTTCCATTAGACGTTACAAAAGAGTTGGGTTGAAATGCCGCGGATGAACCATCGGGTAAAGAAACAGTTCCGCCAGCGGAAGAAGAAAAATTTTGAGTGGCAGCATTGCTTAATAAAATAATGCGAATATATTTCACTGTATTTGCCGAGGCAATAAAGCCCTGCGCACGGTTAAAAAATCCTGCTTTTGAAAATTGTAAAACACAACGGTTTTTATTTGCATTAATATTTTTTAAAACAAAAGTTCCGTTCTGGCTGGTGGTGGTGGTTTGTCCGTAAGCAGTTACGGTTACTCCGCTTAAAGGAGCATTGCTTTCATCGAGAACAATTCCGCTAACGGTAGTTCTCAAACTGTTGCTGCTGCCATAATTAACGGAAGGAGCATCATTCTTTTCTTTCTTGCAACTGAAAATAAAAAGAATGGCGAGAGAAATTAAAGCGAGGAATAGGGAAAGTTTTTTCATGGGTTGATTTATTTATTTACATATAAGATGCTTAAACCTGTTTATAAGTTGCATGTGAAGATACAAACAATTCCGGATGAAACGTTTTCAAAAAAGAATATCTTAAAAAATCTGCTGCAGGATTTCAGTTGGACAGTTTTTAATGTGCCGCATGCTGCTTGCGGGACAAATCAATCATGACAATCATACAAACTGAACTCCAGAAAATAAAAGCAACTTTATCTGTGTCAAGAAAATTATTAAAAAGTCCGTGCACCAGGTAAGTTACTAAAGCTAAAGTTAAAACCATCGCTTCTTTTTTTTTGTTCCCCTCAGGGTGATCATAAGCATTTTTCATCCCGGTAAAAATAATTTTCAGAAGCAGCATCATAAAGGCGATGAAAGTGATCATTCCATTTTCAGATAACACCTGCAAATACTCTGAATGCACGGAGCCGCCATGTCCCGGTTTAGTATTGTAAGGTGAAGTGACGCTGATGTAGGTCATGTCAGCCTTTCGCTGGAAATCAAAATATTTATACATGTACGTGCCGGAGCCGGAGCCGGTGAAAGGTTTATTGTCAAACATCCGCAAAGCGCATTTCCACCTGTTTAATCGTTCTGCGTTACTCTGGTCAGTGGATATATTGACAATGGATTTGGTTTGTGTTTCCAGGTCTGCATTGCGCATATTTGAATCGTTTTTATTTTTTTTCAATGTAATCAGGAAGCGTTCAGAATAAAAAGATATAAAGAATAAAATCAAACCTGAAAAAATCAGCAGGGTGAAGGGCCGTATTTTAAAAAATAAGACGATTGCAAATACACCGGCCGCTAAAATACTGATCCAGGCTGCACGTGAAAAAGAATAAACCAACCCTGCACCTACCAATATGAATATAATACTGAATATAATATTTCTATAAAATTTCTTTCCGGGATGTTTCTTTAAAGCAAAAAATGCCATTACAGGAAGAATGAAAGCCACACAGGCGCTGTAAATTGTATGGTCTTTATAAAATGGATGCACAGCCATATCGGCAGCGTCTTTGGCATAATCCCATTCTGCAAAATGATTTAATGCATACAGGACGATGAGCGTAATTGAAATTCCGTAACAGGTTATAAAAATAAGGCTTGATTTTAAAAATGAATTCCTGTAAGCATCATACGCCAAAAAATAAAACACGAAGAAATAAATTCCTTTCACGAAAACCGCTTTTAAAGAAACTACCGGCATTGTGCTGAAAAATATTGTGCACACAGTCAGCAAAAAATAAATGGACATCAAAAGTGTTACGGGGTGCAGTAAGAATTTTTTTTCAGGAAACTTTCTGAACATTTTTATAAGAGCTGTTCCGGCAAAAATCCCTGTCAATAGTTCGGAGGGGAAAAAAATCTTTAATCCTGAACTGCCAATGCCTGTTTCCACAGAAAACGGAATTACAAGCGCCAGGAACCCAAGAAGCCATCCGGATGAAACAAATGAAAATAAAAAAGAAGCTGAAAAAATAAGAAGGATACCCAATCCTGCAAACAACACTTCATTACCCGTAATAAAGTAAGCAGCCAGCAGCATTGCAAAAATGAATGCAAACGTATAATGGTGGTACTTGTGTAAGGAAAATACAGCGCTCATTTCAGTTGCCGGAAAAATGGCAAGTATTTTTCATAGAATACAATCCATGCCGATAAAATAATGATGCTTCCCAAAAAAGTCAACAGGATAATTACTGTCCTCATCGGGGAAACTTTTTTATAGGAAGCCTCTGCGCGGCTCACCACGTAGCTTTCAGGAACCGGGCTGCTGTAATCAATGTAAGCCTGTGAATAACTTTCATGCAAATCATTTAACTGGTTCAGCCTGTTTTCAAATCCAAATAACAATTCCTGCAATGCATAATCTTTTTTTGCTTTTGCCTTATTCATCATTTCGCGGACTGCCACCTGGTCCCTTAATTTTTCAAGATCGGTTTTGCGTCCAAACGGCATAGGAGAAAACAGCACTTCTCCCGCCACATTATTAATACGCTCAGCTATTGAATCTACCTCTCTCACTTTTATTGCATATTGCTGTGTCAGCGCTTCAAAAGCGGTAAGCAGGTTTTTCTTAATGATTTTATTTTTTACACCATCACCGAATTTTACTATGTGATTTGCCATCTCCGCTGCCATTTCAGGATCTGTATCAAAAACCACTATTGAAATTGAATTGTAACGTGTACGGTCTATGCTCACATTTCCGTCATATTTTTTGTAGAGCCGGTAGCTCCATGTTCTTTCCAGGGTATCTATTTTATAATGTTTAACCAGTCCATATTTTTTTATAATCGAATCTCTTACTTCCGTTGATTTAAAAATTTGTATTTGCTCATCAATTTCCTTGTCAGACCCGAAACGGGAAGCACCCGCAATCATGTACTTATTCGAATTGGAAGAAGGGGGATATAATAATGTTTCGGATTTATAAACGGGATGAATAAAATAGGGGGTTGTAAATATTGCGGCAGAAAATGACATGATCCCCGCAAAAATTAAAATGATTTTTCTTTTTCTGTACGCAATAAACAATGCGGCATTGGTTTCGGCCTGAGTCATAAAGTTTTAATTAGGGATTACATTTTTTATTACGCTGCCTGGTGAATATCCTGAACTTTCACTATTTAAAATCCTTCTGTTTCAGGTTGCCTGTATCTCCAGAATTTTTGCAGTAATTTTATTTCATAAGGAAATTTATAAAATCCATTTTTATACCTGAATCCTGAAATTGCTTTCATTGCTTTTTTATGATACGATTTTAGTTTTATATCCGAAACCGTTGGATAATACCCATTAATTACAGTTTCAAAATTTTTAATGTGATCCACCATTTCGGGAATGAGCCATGGTGTTAGCGGATTTTTCCGGAGATCAAAATTTTCCCAGTGCGAATCCATCCAGTCTTCCAGCTTTTCGGGAAAACGAAAGCCGGATTTTAAAACTGCATTGTACATTTCAGAGCCTTCGGTGGGTACAGGACTGTAAACGTAAATTATGATTTCAGTGTCAGGATTTATTTCTTTTATATGTTTGATGAATTCAATGTCTTCTTTTATTTGTTTCCATACTTCGTCCGTTGTGTCAGCCGGGGTGCCAAGTACAAAGGAGTATTCGGGAATGATGTCAAATTTTTTCATCCGCGCTGCAAACTCCCTGATTTGCTTTCCTGTCTGCGTTCCCCCTTTATCCATTTTTTTTAATAAAGCATCGTTACCGGTTTCAGCGCCAAAAAAAATCATTTTACATCCGGCTTCGCGCATTAAGCGAAGCGATTCATCGGCATATTTATTTATGGTATCAATCCTGCCTTCGCCCCACCATACCATATTTTCATCCTTAATTAATTCAGAAAATTCAACCGTTCTTTTTTCAGAAACAAAAAAATTGTTATCGTGAAATTCAATGGCATTACCTCCGAAATTTTCTTTCAGGTACAGGATGTCTTTATAAATATTTTCTGCTGATTTGCCTTTCCATCGTGCATTATAAATGGGAACTACCGCGCAAAAAGAACAAGTGAACGGGCAGCCAAAGCTGGAGTGATAGGCAATGGTCCTGGTGCCAAGATAAGTTTTGCCAAGATATTTTTTTAATGCATAAAATTCATTGAGCTTTTCATAAGGAAGTGCCGGTAATAAATCCTGTTCATAAATTTCATCTTTTTTATTGATGACAATTTTTTCACCCGCTTTGAAAATTAAATTATTAATGGAATAAAAGTCTTTTTTGTTTTCAATTGCATCCAGCAATTCAGGAAAAGCTTTGTCACCGGGTCCGTTAATTACAAAATCAACATAATTGGAATTCAAAACCGCTTTATATTGATTGCTTGGAAAATATCCGCCCCAGATAATTGTTGTTCCCGGAAATTGTTCTTTTATTTTTTTTGAAAATGGAATCGCCTGCTTCAATTGCGGGCCGGGCATTACAGTGCTTCCAAAAAACCTGAATTCCCCTGTTAAAAGATAATTTTCAATCTTTAACCAGGAATCTTTTTCCAGGTTTCCATCCACAAAAACATAATCATACTTCCCGTGAATGCTTGCCGCGACCTGCAAAACCGAATTCGGAATACGCGGTTTGTACTCATTGCTGCGCGGGTTGAAAAGAAGTACTTTATTTTTCATTGTTTTTTTTCACTTCGTAAATCCAATAATTCTCGTTCCGGATTATTCCTTCATCAAATTTAGACAAATAAAAAATCCTGATATTATTATTTGAAAAAACCGTTTCACCGGGCATGGCTTCAGAAGTGAATACGGTATCATTCATAACCAGGACAAAATCATTCTCGCTTAACCCGCCTATCCGCGAAATGAGAGTTGATTGATCAATCATAAAAGGGGTCGTGTTCCATTTACAGAAGCTGCCCAACTGGTTTGTTTCAGGATAAAATATTTTTTTATCAAGATATCCGCTTACAGCCGGTCCCCCGTTTTGATTGCTTACTGCAATTGTCTTTTTGGAAAGATTTTTATTGATAAGAAACTCTGCCACTGCTTTTCCTTCTGAAAACGGGCGTGCCAAATCTAATGAATAAGCAATGCCGGCACTGATTACCTGTAAACAAATTATTGCATAAGCAAATGAAATTTTAAAACGCAAATTGAATTTTGATATTTTGTTTGACAGGTTTTCTGAAAAAAATAAATTCTTTGTCAGCGTATATTCCGACAACCATAAAGAAACAATGAGCAGTAAAAAAATATATCCGAAGTATCTTACTCCGGCAATTATCGGTGACCAGAAAATAAATAAAGCAATTAATATGGAAGAGAAATAAAAAAGCGCAAGGGAAAATGGCTTGTCATGAAACAAAAGGAACGGAATAATGAAACACAATACGGAAGGAATGATGCTGAAATTTTTTGAAATGTCAACCAGCAAATTCGTATTCCAGAAATGATATTTTGAAAAATCAGGAATATGAAACAATCCTTTAAAAAAAATTGAAAATGCTTTTCCGATTCGTTTTAAGGAAAGGTATGGATCCGTATCATATTGCTTCAAAAAATGATCAGCAGGAGGTACTATGCTGTATAAAATAAATGCAAACCCGATAATAAATCCTGTGCATAAAATTATAAAGCTAATACCGGAGATCTTTTTATTTGAATCAAAACAATATAATCTGGCGGTGATCAAAAACAGGGAGGCTGCACATATCAATGAAAATAAATGCGTGTATGAAAGCAACAGCAATGAAATGATAATAGCTGCGTAATTTCTTTTTGCGCTGCAAATGAGATGCAGTGAAATAAATAAAAATAAAACGCTGATTGCGTAATTCCTGCTGATGACATTATATTCATAAAAGATAAAATAGCTGAACACAAATAAAATTTTAAATACATCGGTAAAAGGTGCATTCCTGAGAAAAATAATAACTGCCGCAGTGGAAATAATAATATGGAGCAGCTGCATGTAAAAAGGATCGTGAGTGAATCTTGTGATGAGCAGCAGTAAAATATTCCAAAGTAACGGATGCCCGTCATACCTTGCATTAAAATAAAGTTCGCTTAAAGAATCACTGTCTCTCGCTAAAAGAAAATGGTGCATTTCATCCAGCCACATTTCATGATGCAGGATGCCCAAAAAACTCAAAGCAAAGTAGATGCAAACAAGGATCCCGTATTTAAACGAAAATGAAGGGCGGAAAATGCTCTTATATAATTGCATAAGTATTTCTGCAAAATAATGATTAAATTTTTTACACGGTATCTCATCCTGCTGAATTAAAAATTTCTTAGATTTGTTTACCTGAGTTATGATTGCTAAAGCAAATAATTATCTCTCTCCCATTGCGTTTTATGATTTAATAGCAGAAGATTATGATTTGCTTTTAAATCAAAAACCGGAAGATATTTCCATCAGGCATTTTGTGAAGAAAACCTTTTTATCTGTTGTAAAACACGGGCCTGTAATTGATTTTGGCGGGGGTACGGGACTTGATCTTCCCTGGCTGTGTGAAAATAATTTCAAAATTTATTTTTGTGAACCTTCAGAAAGAATGAGAACGCAGGCAAAAAAATTTAATGCCGTAAAAATAAAAAGTGACAGGATTTGTTTTCTTGAAGGTCCCGAAACAGATTTTCATTTATGGATAACAAAAAATCCCTTCCCTGAAAAAGCCAATGCTATATTAGCCAATTTTTCGGTCCTCAATTGCATAGCTGACATTGATGAACTGTTTTTTTCATTTTCAAAAGTCATTTGCCCGGGTGGTTATG
>DATEMK010000596.1:0-9424 GCA_035275625.1 Bacteroidia bacterium | reverse complement strand
AAATTTTTCCGTTGCAGTTGCTGTTGGATTTATTGCGCTTTTTGGAGTTGCGGTTGAGGTAGGTGTTATAATGATTACATACCTGAATAATTCAATAGGTGAAATGGTTCAGAAGAATTCCAACATCACTCACGATGACATCAGGACTGCAATTTTTAATGGTGCCTCTCCTCGTGTGCGACCCATACTGATGACCAACCTTGCAAATATTCTTGGATTGATTCCAGTGCTTGCATCAACAGGTGTTGGAAGTGATGTGATGAAACCCATTGCCATTCCATTTGTCTTCGGGTTGATTACTGCTGTCTTTTTTGTGCTGATAATTCTGCCTTTGATTTACCAAATAGTGAAAGACCGCGAACTTAAAAAATTTGGAAAGTTACAAGTGTTAGACATTAAAGAATGAAAAAAATAATTCAACATATCACTATTATTTTTCTGATGCTTCATACTGCATCAGTGGTTGCTCAGGATACAACACATCTGAGTTTGGGAACTATTTTTCAGAAAATAGAAACATCGTATCCGGAAATCCTGATGTATGAATCAAAAATAAAATCCATACAGGCGCAGGCAGAAGGCGCAAAAAGCTGGATGCCGCCAACTGCTTCATTCGGACTCGACAGGTTTCCTTATGATTTCATGATGCTCAAATCAAAAGACGACCCAATGAACCAGGCAGGGCTGATGTTTTCTGTTGAGCAAATGATTCCGAATAATTCAAGGTTGAACGCAAAAAAAAATTACATCAATTCTCTTGCAAGCGTAAAACAAAATGATGCTGAATGGACAAAGAATATTTTGCGCAGCAATGCAAAGCTGCTTTACTATCAGCGATATGTGGCTGAGAAAAAAATGAAAACAATAGAGGAGAATCTTCAACTGCTCAATCTTTTTATTGCAACTGCTTCAGAACGCTACAAATACAACCAATCTGATTTAAGCACTATTTATAAGGCGCAGGCTAAAACAACCGATTTAAAAAACATGAAATCAATGCTGAACTCACAGATTACAGAGAGCAATATCGGGTTGAACATTTTGATGAACCGTGACATCAATTCTTCTTTTAGCATTGATACAAGCATTGTTATAAATAATTATGAAACACTTTTATTTCTTGACACCTCATCTGTTAAGCGAAGTGATATTATCTCCATCGAAAATTCAATTGAATCAATGACCCTGAATCAGAAATACATGTCATCCTTCAGAAAACCTGATTTCGGAATCAAGGCACAGCACATGCAGATGTTCGGAATGCCTAATGAATTTTCTGTTATGGGAATGATAACCATACCGATTGCTCCGTGGTCGGCAAGCATGTATAAATCAGAAGTTAAATCAATGGGTTTTGAAATAGCTGCTATGCAAAGAGAAAAAGAAACGATGCAACTGATGGCTGTAAAAATGAGTTCGGAAAAACTTGCCATGTTGAGATTTGAAAAGGAACAATTAAAAAATTACGAAAGTGAAATAATTCCATCGTATCAAAAGAACCTGGAAACATCACTGCTCGCTTACAAACAAAATACGGGGAGTTTTTTCATTCTGCTCGATGCATGGGATATGACTTTAATGAAGCAAATGGAATACTTTGATAAACTCAACAGCGTATTGAAGTTGCAAGCAGAATATGAATTTGAAACGGAGAAAAAATAAAATGGAAAAGACTATTCTGCATATCATCATTCTGCTTTTTTTTATTGTTAGTTGCAATAATAAAAAAGAGGAGAGCCATGAAACTCATGCCATGCAATCGCATGAAGGAATGAAGATGGATGATATGTCTGGAATGAAACATGAACAGAAAAATTCTGACACCACACTCCGGAATGTTTTAGAACCGGCAAACAAAACTGTTTTGTCAAATGCAGAAACTATTCATCCTACAATTAAAAACATTACTCAAACTATTCATGCTTCAGGATACATAGCTTTTGATGATAGAAAAAATAATAAAGTTGCGGTTCGCACGGGCGGCAGAATAGAAAAACTTTATTTGAAATTGAATTATCAATATGTACACAAAGGAGATAAAGTGCTTGAGTTGTATAGTCCTGAATTAAATACTTACGAAGAGGAATACCTGCATCACCTGAAAACAAAAAGTGATACAAATCTTCTTGATGCAACAAAACAGAAATTAAAACTGCTTGGACTATCTGAAAAGCAAATCAGTGAAATTGAAACAACCGGACAAACATTAAAATCAATTACTGTTTACAGTCCATACAACGGATTTATTTTTTATGATTTTCAACAACAGCAAAGTAGTTCATCTCAAAATCCTTCTTCCGCATCACCAGGCATGAACGGCATGAATGGTGGAACCAATGCACAACAATCAACGCCTGCAAGCCAAATGCAGTCAACCGGAAGAATCAGCGAAGGCGATTATGTAAGCAAAGGACAAACATTGTTTGTGCTGAATGATTGCAAAGAAGTGTATGCTATTGTTGCTTTTGATGCAAACGAAGGAGCAGAAATAAAGACGAATCTTCCTGTGAAAATTAAAAGCCAGTTACTGCCTGATGATTCGATTATGGCAAGCCTCAATTTTATTGAACCTGCATTTAAAGAAGGACAAAAGTTTATACAGGCAAGGGTGTATCTGAAAAATGAATCGCAGGAATTAAAAATCAATTCCATTGTAAGTGCTGAATTGGAATCAACAGGAAAATATCTTGTCATTCCTTCTTCTTCCCTATTGTCTCTTGGCAATAGAAAATTTGTTTGGCTGAAAAAAGAAAATGCACAAAAGGAAAATAAAATGTTACAGGCAACAGAAGTTACAGTTGGAAACGAAGCAGATGGATACACACAAATAATTTCAGGAATTACAGAGCAGGATGAAATTGCAAAAGATGCAGGCTACTTACTTGATAGCGAAAGTTTAATTAAACCCGAAGAAAAATGAATATATCAGTGAAAATAATTTCAATGTTACTCCTGATATTGCTCTTTGGATGTGATAAGCCAAAACAAAAAAAGGATGAGCATGCCGGAATGAATATGATGCCGGACATGGTGGAACTATCACCACATGAAAGTGCTATAATCAATCTTGCTGTTGACACCGCAAAAATTAAAACCATTTTTGAAACATCCGATTTTACAGGCACCGTTACTATTGATGAAAATAATATCAGTAACATCAGTTCCCGTGTGAATGGAAGAATTGAAAAATTATATGTCCGCAATCCGGGTGAGGAAATAAAAAAAGGGCAGTTGCTTTATTCGGTTTACAGTGAAGAGTTAATGTCTGATGAAAACGAATTTCTTCTTGCCATTAATCAGCAACCAGAATACACAAATCAAAAAAATACGGTGGATGCTTTGGCGGAAGCATCGCACAAAAAACTTTTACTGTGGGGTTTGAGTGAAACTCAGATAACGGAATTAACTCAGAATAAAAAAACATCCCCGACAGTAAACTTTTACAGCAATGTAAACGGTTACTTATCCGAATTGAATGTGAGTGAAGGAGAATATGTTTCAACAGGAACTCCGCTTTTTAAAATTGCTTCATTGGAAACAGTTTGGGTCAATGCCGAAATTTATCAGAATGAACTTTCTTACCTCTTTCAAAATCCTGAAATTGAATTAGCATTTGAAGCATTGCCCAATGAAATATTTAAAGGACAAATCATTCTGAATCCACCCGAGCTTAATGCAAACAAAAAAGTTTCTTCTGTAAAAATCAGTGTGCAGAATACCAAAGGAAAAATTAAACCCGGAATGATGGCAATAGTTTCAGTTAGAAGAAATCAGAAGAAAACTCTTGTCATTCTCAAATCATCCATTGTACTGGGAAAAATGTCTTCTTCAGTTTGGGTTCAAACTGCTGACGGGATGTTTGAGAAAAAAATGATTGAAACAGGGATAGAAAATAAAAAGGAAATAGAAGTGATTAGCGGCATTGCAGATGGTGACCTGGTTGTCTCATCAGGCACCTATCTTCTCAACAGTGTCTTTGTTCTGAAGAATGGCGCAAACTCAATGGGTGGGATGAAAATGTAAAATGAAAATTAATTTACAATGTCTGAAAAACAATCTTCACGCAGAAAGTTCCTGCAAGTTCTCGGAGTCACTGCTGGTGCCTCTTTGGTGAACACAAATGCTTTGGCTGGTTTTGTTGAGCATCAACAACTTCTTAAATTAAATCCTGCACAGCAAGAGTTCATGGTGCGTTACGGAAAATGGATGGATGAATTTATTGAGGCAATCCGTATTAAGAAGTTATATCCGGGCAATGTGGAAAATCAAAAGAAAATGTTTTTCTTATCAGCAGAAGCTGAAAAATTTAAACCAGAACTTACTGAATTTATGAAAGACGAAACATTCTCAATGATATATAAAGCATCAATTGAAAGGGTGACAAAGGAAATTTAGCGCACTAATAGTTCAGACATAAAAATTCATTCTCATGCAGGAAGAAGAAAACACCCGCAGGTCATTTCTCAAAGCAGGTTTAATAACCGGAGCCGCAGCGTTAGCCGCAGGTGTTGTCGGATGCAACAGCGATACTAAAACGAAAGGTGCTTTAACAGGAAAAAAAGTTCCGTTACTCGACTCAGCAGGAAATTTAATTTATGTTGACGAAGTACACATGCCTGTGCATACAAACTTTGCAGGAATCTCAGACGAAGAATCGCGGAAAGGAATTCCCGGAAAAAAATTTGTGATGGTGATTGACCTTGCCAAATGCGATGGCTGCGGTAAGTGTACAAAAGCATGTAATAAAATGCACTACCTGCCCCCCGAAAAGGAATGGATTACAGTGAAGGAATTGCAGGATTCACCAAAAGCAGCTCCATACTTTTTTGTAAAGCCGTGCTTTCACTGTGATGACCCTCCGTGTACAAAAGTTTGCCCCGTTGATGCAACGTTTAAAAGAGAAGATGGAATTGTTGCCATTGATAATAACCGTTGCATCGGTTGTCGCTTTTGCATGGCTGCCTGTCCTTACTCAGTGCGCTTGTTCAATTGGGATGAACCCGTTAAGCCAAACATTGTTGAAGTTAATGCTGCTCCAGAAAATGCGTTTCAAAGTAAAAAAGGGTGTGTGGAAAAATGTGATTTCTGTTCACACATGTCGCGCAAAAATGAATTACCCGCTTGCGTTACCGGTTGCCCGATGGATGCGATTTATTTCGGTGATGAAAACGAAGATGCTGTTACAAATAAATCAGGTGAAACAGTGGTACTATCGCAGATGCTTGAGGACAAAGCGGCTTATCGTTTTATGGAAGAGCTTGGAACAAAGCCGCGCGTGTATTATTTACCACCTTACAACAGGCAATATCCAAAACCTGAAATGAAAAATATTAATTCAGAATCTCAATCATAAAAATTTATGAACTCAGATTTAATTCGGGAAGAAAGACATCAGATAGAAGCAGAACTGCTCTCAACCGTTGGCAGGAGATATAAAAAAGAAAAGCTTGTGATAACAGTTCTTTCACTGATTGCAATTGCAGGAATAATAGCGTGGATTGTTCAGTTGCGCGAAGGATTAATTGTTACAGCAATGAGAGATTATGTATCATGGGGAATTTATATATCGCTACTCTTCTTTTTTGTCGGCATCAGTTTAATCGGAGCGCTGGTTTCTTGTGCGCTGCGTTTTTCAGGAGCTACGTGGCGTTATCCGCTAACGCGAATAGCAGAAGCCATTACTTTATCTGCTGTATTCTTTGCAGGGTTCATGCCTGTTTTAGATATGGGTCGTCCTGAGCGATTATATTTTCTTATCACACATGGTAGAATTCAGTCACCAATTTTATGGGATATAGCAGCCATTGTAACTTATTTATTCGGGAGTTTGATTTTCTTTTATCTGCCTCTTATTCCTGATGCAGCTTTAATGAGAGACCGGTTGACGAATATGCCAGCATGGAAAAGAAAATTATACAAAATGATGGCAGCAGGATGGGAGGGAAATTATTTGCAACGAAAATTTTTGAATCGTGGAATTAAAATAATGTCAGTTGTTATATTACCTGTTGCAATATCCGTTCACACCGTGAGTGCATGGCTTATTTCAATGACGATGCGGGCGGGATGGAACACCAGCATCATGGGACCTTACTTTGTTTTCGGTGCATTGATGGCAGGTTGTGCAATCATGATTATCATGATGTCAATACTCAGGAATGGTTACAACCTTCAGCATTATCTCAGCCATACGCATTTCAGTAAACTTGCTGTTCTGTTGCTTGCGCTTACATGCACTTATCTTTATTTTAATATAAATAAATATGGAGTGCCTGCCTACAAAATGCAGGGAGATGAAAAGGAATTACTGAATGATTTATTACTTGGAAGACATGCTGTTTTATTTTGGGTTACACAGATTTTCGGATTGATTATTCCAATCATCATGCTCTCATTTCAGAAAATAAGAAACTCCATCCGGTGGGTCGTATTCGTTTCGTGGTTAGTGCTGATTTGTGCTTTGGTCAATCGTTACATCATTGTAATTCCAAACATGATGCATCCGTTTATTCCGATTCAGGGCGCACCTGCAGGTTACGCAACTTATTTTCCTACGTTAATAGAATGGTTAGTTAGCGCAGCAGCTATGGCAGGATTTGTTTTGGTGATGATTCTATTGTTCAAAGCATTTCCAATTGTTACTATATGGGAAACAGAAGAAGGAGTTGAAAAAGCAGGTGACGAAGCAATAGGTTTGGAAAACATGAATGTAAAAGTAAATGTATTGAAAAATGAAAATTGAAATGAGAAATATTCTTGCGATGCTCTTCCTTTTATTTATTGCGCTTGTCACAAACGCAGAGGGAGAAAAGAAAAACGGAAATATTGATTTGAAGATTTCTTCTAACGACTCGATGCATGTAGTTACAGCAACTGTAACAGATGCAGCAACAAAAATTCCGCTAAACGATGTGGAAGTTACCTTTTATATTAAACGCATGTTCGGATTAATGAACATCGGTAATGCAACAACCGACAGCACCGGAATAATTTCAACCGTGTTCCCGATTAAAATGCCCGGCAGCGATACACTTGGAAATATTATTGTGCTTGCCAAAGTAGAAGACAATGATGTGATGAATGACACTGTATTCACAACCATTGCAAAATCAAAATTTTTATTCCCTGCTTCCACCCCGTTAGAACCTGCGATTAAAAGCGCTCATGCTCCGCTATGGCTCAAAATAACTTTCTGGATGTTGCTTGGAGGTGTTTGGGGACTATTCTTTTATTGCCTATTTCTTATCGTACTTATCAACAGGAATAAAAATAAACCTCATGCCGTAATAACATGAAATATATCATCTGGAATCCTGATAAAAATCATTAACAGAAAAAATTCAATCAAATAATTTCACACCGTAATTAAAATAAATTATGAAAAAATCAAAAATCAAAAATCAAAAATTAGCCGGACTATTATTCGTTTCATTTTTATTAGCCGTACTTATTGCAGCAGCGCAAACCACGTCATGGAAAGCTCCTGCAACAGCAGCCAAAGTTAAAAACCCTGTTGCGTCAGATGCAACTTCAATTGAAGCAGGGAAAAAGATTTATATAAAGGAGTGCAATAAATGTCATGGCAAAAAAGGAATGGGTGACGGACCAAACAGCGCTGATTTGGATAAAAAACTTGAGCCGCTAAACAATGCGGAGGTGAAAGGGCAAACTGACGGAGAACTTTTCTGGAAAATTTCAGAAGGAAAAAAACCAATGCCATCAACAAAGAAAACATTGACAGACGACCAGCGTTGGCAATTGATAAATTACATAAGAACATTCAGTAGTCCAACAAAATAAACAAAATAAATTATGAGAACCAGAATTATTTTATCTGTTGCGTTATCCTGCTTCTTGTTTGCAACAAGTCAAGCACAGGAATACAACCAGGACGCTATAAAAGAACTGGAAAAAAAAGTGGATGCAGTTTCACCCGGCTCTACAAAATTTTTGCTCACTGGATATGCAACCACCGGCTTAACTCTTACAAAGGATGCAAGCACATTTGAACCGACATCTTTTTCTCCAATCTTTCTCTGGAAAACTTCTGACAAATTATTTTTTGAAGGTGAATTAGAAATGGAATATGAGGATGGAGAACTTGAAATTGGTATTGAGTATGCAGACATTTCGTACAAGCTGGCAAAAAATTTTACTGTGAGAGCAGGAAAATTTCTTCTGCCTTACGGAATTTTTACCGACCGCCTTCATGCGGCATGGATTAATAAACTTCCATCCAAACCGCTTGGATTTGACCACGGTGGAGTGGGTCCTACAGATGATGTCGGATTTGAAGTGCTGGGCGGAGTGCAACTTGGAAACTCAAAAGCTACTTATGCATTTTATGCAGTGAACGGCCCCTCATTGATGGATGGCTCTGAAGACCCGATGCAGGCAGGAATGCTGAACTATGAAAATCTTGCTGACAATAATAAAAATAAAGCATTGGGTGGCAGAATTGGTTTTCTTCCATTTACCAATTCATTGCTTGAACTTGGTTTCTCCGGACAATCGTCTATGCCGGGAAATAAAGAAACAGATTATGAAAAGACAACAGCGTTTTTATATGCCGGTGATTTGACCTACGTAAAAGGTATTGAGCAAATCAAAGGCACGGTTGATATCAAAGCGCAATACAACGGAGCCAATGTTGGCAAAGCTAATTATATTGATGCAAGCGATTCAACAGGAGCAACCACTTACACATTTGACAACACCAGCAATGCCTGGTTCGCACAGCTTGCTTACCGTCCGACAATGATGTCAAATAAGATTGTAAAAAGTTTTGAAATCGCAGCACGTTATTCTTCCATCAAGACACCCGATAAATCTTTATGGGCAGATGAAAAAACACAATGGACCATCGGATTGAATTACTGGTTAAGCTGGCGCACTGTTTTCAAACTTGCATATGGAATGGATAAAACACCGGGGGTATCAAAAACAGAAAATACATTTATGGTAAACGTAGCAATGGGATTTTAAAAAATTAATGTTATGAAAAAATATAAAAATTATTTCGCAACTATCGCTGTGATTGCAGTAATAATTGCTGCTGTCAGCAGTTGTGCAACCACGCAAAAGATTTCTGAAAAAACAGGAAACGTTTTATGGCAGGAAAACTGTTTGCGGTGTCATAATTCACCGCCTTCAACTGCCTTTAACAATGCTCAATGGGAAACCATCGGGCTGCACATGCAGGTGAGAGCAAATCTTACAGAAACGGAAACGCAAAAAATTGTTGAGTATCTGAAAACAGTAGAGTAAATATTTTTAAAAATAATCATCATGAAAACTATTCTATTCCCGACAGATTTTTCGCCTTGTGCAGATAACGCATTCAATTATACAATCAGTTTATGCAATAAATTAAAGGCAAAATTGATTCTTTATAATTCATTTCATATTCCTGCTTACCCTGGAG
>DATEMK010000595.1:0-24693 GCA_035275625.1 Bacteroidia bacterium | reverse complement strand
TTGAATCAACAAAAATTAATCGCCATGCAAACATCCAACAGGTACATCAGGCAAATCAGCATCGCCTGTATTATTTTCATTTCTGCTTTAAGCACAAAATCATTTTCTCAAAATGTAGGAATCAACAATCCCGCACCTGATGCAAGTTCATTGCTCGATTTAACATCAACCGACAAAGGTTTGCTTGTCCCGCGAATGTCAACCATCCAGCGTAATGCAATTCCAACTCCTGCAAATGGGTTGCTGGTGTATGACAATACGCTCAACGAATTTTATTATTACGATGGCACGCAATGGCGACCATTGTTTACAACTGCCAACGGATGGGGGCTTCCCGGAAATGCCGGAACCAATGCTACTGTAAATTTTGTAGGCACTACTGATAACCAACCGCTGAGTTTCAGAGTCAATAATATAAAAGCCGGAACAATAAATCATATTTTGAACAACACGTCACTGGGGCACATGAGCTTGTTTAACAACACTACCGGCAGCTACAACGTTGCCATGGGGGATAGTGCCTTGTATAATTCAGCGACTGGCTACAGCAATACAGCCATTGGTGTGAATGCCGGAAAAAATAATTCCGGTTCGTGGGTAACCATATTGGGTATTGATGCCGGAAGAGTCAATGCTGTACACGGAAGCGTATTTATCGGATCCTCTGCCGGCAGAAATAATACAACAGGGGCCTGGAACACCTTTGTCGGGGATAATGCGGGCATGTTCAATACCACCGGCCAGGTTAATACGTTCCTTGGGAGTTTTGGTGGGCGATCCAATACAACAGGATATGGAAACACGGGGATTGGTGCAGCCGCACTTCAAAACAATACCACCGGAAACCAGAACACCGCGACCGGAACCTCCACTTTAACTTTAAATACCACCGGAACCACGAATACGGTAGCGGGATATGGTTCGATGTACTCGAACACCACCGGTTTTGACAATACAGCTAACGGGGCATACTCCATGTACTGGAATAACACTGGAAGCTTCAATGCAGCTTTCGGGCAATCATCCCTGCAAAACAATACAACAGGATTAAGAAATACTGGGGTCGGAAATGCAGTTATGTTTCAGAATACAACCGCTAATAATAATGTTGCTATTGGCGCTGATGCGTTGTATAACAACAGTTCTTCTTCTAACTTAACTGCAGTCGGATATTCGGCATTGCGAAGCAATACTGCAGGGCTTTATAATTCAGCTCTTGGCTACAATGCTCTGTATGGAAATACCACCGGCACACACAACACTGCAGGAGGATATGTATCTCAGCAAAATACCACTACCGGAAATTACAATACATCTTTTGGTGCATTCAGCATGTTTAATAATACAACAGGAGTAAGAAACACAGCAATGGGCACTTCTTCACAATATTTTAATAGCGGGAGCGACAATACTGCTGTCGGATACGAATCTTTAAATCAAAATACATCAGGAGCAAGAAATGTAGCCATAGGTGCGAATGCTATGAGGCAAAATATTTCGGGAAACAATAATACCGCAATTGGAGACAGCGCATTGCTTTTTAATACTACATTGTCAAATTTAACTGCAGTCGGAAAATCCGCATTGCGTAACAATACCGGGGGACTTTTCAATTCTGCAGTCGGCTACTATGCGCTGTATTCAAACACAACTGGAACGCACAATACAGCAACCGGCTATATATCGCAGCAGAATAATACTACGGGAATTCATAATACATCATATGGAGCTTTCACCCTGTATACTAATACAACAGGAATGAGAAACACAGCTATAGGACCCTACTCTCAATCTTCGAGCAGCGGAAGTTATAATACTTCAGTGGGTAATGAAGCCTTGGCTCAGAATACGAGCGGATCAAGTAATGTAGCTGTTGGAGCAGCGGCTATGAGGGTAAATTTTACAGGGAACGGTAATACAGCACTTGGTGACTCTGCACTATTCATCAATTCAACTGGAAATAATAACACTGCTATTGGCAAAAATTCCGATGTGTCGGCATTAAGCCTTACTAATGCGACTGCAATCGGGTATTCGGCAAAGGTTGGAGCCAGCAATAGTTTGGTTCTTGGCGGAACAGGCGCTAATGCAGTAAATGTAGGAATAGGAATAAGTTCACCTCTTTCAAAACTGCACGTTGTTTCCAATGGAACTAACAATGCTATTGAATTGGAAAATGGGCCAATTAAAGTTTCGGGCGCCAGCCGCACAGCGTTTAAACATCTTACCGCTGCCGGTAATATTAATCTCAACCAAACCATCATTCCAAATACCACGTTTGCCAATAATCCGAATGACATTTTAATTGTAACTCATGACTTTGATGCCAATGGTCCTTATTTGAATAAAGCATTTGGTGTTTGGTGGAATGGAACGAGCTGGACGATTTATACGGAAGACACAACTGCCATGCTTGCAGGACTTACTTTTAATGTGCTGGTGATAAAACAATAACCGGAAAGCAAATGAACTCATTTATAACGGGAGTGGATAAACCCAACAATGGAAGTGAAGTGTTTCTCTTCAATTTTAAAACTACCACTTATGTGGTATTTTTTAAACTGGCAGGGAACATATTTTTGGAGAATTAAAAATCAGTCAACATGCAAATACTAAACATGTACTCAAAAAAAATCAGCATCGCCTGTATTTTCATTTCTGTTTTAAGTACAGAATCATTTTCACAAAATGTAGGGATAAATAACCCCACACCTGATGCAAGTTCATTGCTCGATTTAACAAGCTCTGATAAAGGCCTGCTCATTCCGCGTATGTCAACCATCCAGCGCAATGCCATTCCAACACCTGCTAACGGGTTATTGGTATATGATACTACGCTCAGTCAGTTTTATTATTACGATGGTACTCAATGGCGCCCCATATTCACAACGGCTAACGGTTGGGGTCTTGTTGGAAATGCAGGTACAACGCCTGCAACAAATTTTGTAGGGACAACCGATAACCAACCATTGAGCTTCAGGGTGAATAATTTAAAAGCAGGTATGATTAATCATCTTACCCAAAATACATCCTTTGGGCATATGAGCCTGAATAGTGCGGTTATTGGATACGGGAATGTTGCCGTAGGAGACAGTGCCGGTTATAACAGCGCCAGCTGGTACAATACAATTATTGGGACAAATGCAGGAATAAATAATTCCGGCTCATGGACAACCATCATTGGCATTGATGCCGGAAGAAGCAATGCTGTACACGGAAGCGTTTTTATAGGTTCGGCTGCCGGCATGAAGAATACAAGCGGAAGCAGCAATACATTTGTTGGTGATAATGCAGGGAGGGAAAATACAACAGGTTATGGTAATTCTTTTTTCGGATATTATTCCGGGCAGGCAAATACAACCGGGGTGCAGAATGCAGCATTCGGAAGAAATTCTTTATTATACAATACAACAGGGATTTCTAATACGGCCGTAGGAGATCAATGCATGCTTTATAATACATCCGGTTCATCAAATACTGCAATTGGAGCGGCTTCATTACAATTCAATACAACCGGATGGGCCAACACGGCTGCAGGTATTGGAGCTTTGCAATCAAATACGACCGGAAATTCAAATACCGCTACCGGAACAAGTGCTTTAAGCCAAAATACAACAGGTAATGAAAATGTTGCTACGGGCCGCTCATCATTGTATTCTAATACCACAGGAAACTATAATGCGTCATTTGGAGCATACTCACTTTATAATAATACAACAGGAGGCAATAATCTTGCAGCTGGACGCCAGGCTCTGTATTCTAATACCACCGGGAATTATAATGTCGGGCTTGGCTACAATGTGCTTCAAGATAATACAACAGGGCAGTATAACTCTGCAGGAGGTGCGAATGCATTATCTAATAATACTACCGGAACAGAAAACACCGCATTCGGATATTTTTCTTTAGGGGCAAACACAATAGGTAATGGAAATACCGCAGTTGGCTTTACCTCTTTGGTTAATAATACGACAGGAATAAATAATGCTGCCGCGGGTAAAAATGCATTGTACTTTAATACCAGCGGGTCAGGATTATCAGCAGTAGGCAGGGAAGCAGGGTATATGAATACCATGGGAAATAATAATACCTACCTGGGTATGTTAGCAGGCCGTAGTAATTCTACCGGCTCTTTTAATGTAGCCATAGGAGACAGCGCCCTTTACGGCAATGGATCAATTTCTAATCTGACAGCAGTAGGCCATGCTGCATTGAAAAACAATTCTACCGGTGGAGCTAATACTGCTATAGGTTATGAGGCTTTAGAAAGTAATACTACCGGCTATGCAACCACAGCAGTTGGTAATAGTGCACTGACATCCAATACTACCGGTTTTGACAATGCAGCCTGTGGCGCTTACTCTATGTTATGGAATACTACCGGAAGCTTCAACGCTGCACTTGGACAATCATCTCTTCAGAATAATTCAACGGGTTTAAGAAATACTGCTTTGGGCAATGCAGCGCTTTTTCTTAATACAACCGGAAGCAGTAATGTGGTTGCCGGTTACAATTCTCTTTATAATAACACAACCGCTTCCTTTAACACTTCTATAGGTGACAGTGCATTGTTCAGCAACACAACAATGTCAAATTTAACGGCAGTAGGTCATGCCGCATTAAAAAGCAACACATTGGGCGATCAAAATACTGCAATAGGAAGCGAAGCATTGAAAAATAATACCACTGGCAACCGAAACACTGCGTCAGGAAATCAATCCCTCTTAAACAATACTTCCGGGGTTCTGAATGCAGCTTATGGAACGTATAGTTTATTTTCCAATACAACAGGGTTAGGAAATACGGCCCTCGGTGTATCAGCTTTGTATTCGAACACTACAGCGAATAACAATACAGCAATAGGACATACAGCTTTATATCAGAATACAACAGGAACGTTTAATACCGCTGTAGGTACACAGGCTCTTAACCAAAACACTACGGCATCAAGCAATACTGCTGTGGGTTACCAAACGCTTTATTCAAATACCACCGGGTCATATAACACTGCTGCAGGTGAAGGCGCACTTTTTTTTAACACCACAGGATCGAGAAACACAGCTGCAGGAGTGGGCGCCCTCGTACAAAATGGAACCGGGTATAATAATACATCAGCAGGTTTCCAGGCTCTTTTTTCTAATACATCAGGATTTGAAAATACAGCAATAGGCCACTATTCACTCCGGCAAAATATCAACGCAGCGCAAAACACAGCTATAGGCGTACAGGCGCTGTATAACAACCTCAATAACTACAATACGGGTGTGGGCTTCGGTGCGCTTTATAATACCACTAATGCACAATATAATACAGCAATCGGCTGGGGTGCAGGCAATACCTACAATCATGGATGGTTTAATTCTTTCATAGGATCCGACTGTGATGCCAACCAAAACGCATTAACTAACAGCATAGCTTTAGGGAATGTGGCAACCGTAACTGCAAATAGTCAGACCCGGCTTGGGAACGCATCTACACTATCAACAGGAGCATATACAAACTGGACGAATATCAGTGATGGCCGCTACAAGAAAAATGTGAAAGAAGATGTGAAAGGAATAGATTTCATCATGAAACTTCGCCCGGTTACCTACAATCTTGATGTTTCAGGCATCAGCAGTAAATTAAATGAAAGCCGTGGTCGTGAAATGTCTGAACAAATGAAAACGGCCATCAGTGAAAAAGAAAAAATAATTTATTCAGGTTTTGTTGCGCAGGAAGTGGAACAGGCAGCAAAAGATTTGGGATATGATTTCAGCGGAGTGGATAAACCGAAAAATGACAATGATTTGTACGGATTGCGTTATGCTGAATTTGTAGTTCCATTGGTGAAAGCTATGCAAGAACAGCAAAAGACTATTGACGATTTAAAAAAAGAAATTGAATTGCTGAAACAACAGAAATAATGACATAAAATAAACATCATCATGAAACCAAAAATTGACAACAAACAGAACAATGAAAATCTTGATGAAATTCTTTCTCATTTTAAAAAAGAAAAAACAGGCTGGTTATCTGTATTTGTCCTTGCCGCAATAAGCAGTTTGACAATTATTGTGCTAACATTTATTCTCTAAAACTATTCGCCATGAAACAGAATCCTGATAAACAATTTGCTGCCGGGCTAAGAAGAACGAAATTTTGTTTTCAATTTCTGATCACTTTAGTTTTAGCCCAATTCCTTGTTGCTTCTGATGCATGGTGCCAGCTTATGACTAACAATGGTACCGGAATTACAATCACCTCAGGAGTTCAGGTGACAGTAAGAGGGGACATTCAAAACAATGCAGGAACATCAATTAATAATAACGGAACCATTGATCTTTCAGGGAACTGGACACATAATGCAGCCAACAACTGTTTCGGAACTTCAACAGGAACAGTAATTTTTAACGGAGCAAATCAGGCTATTGGCGGAACAAATTCAACTACTTTCAACAATCTTACTTTACAGGGAAGCGGTACAAAAACAATTTTAATAAATACAACCTCAGGCGGAGCAAATGCAATTCCTTCCGGAATATTAAATGTGGGTAATGTGGTTTTGGATTTAAACAGCCGCTCATTGAATATTTCAAATGCAGCAACAGGAGCAATTACTTACGGAACGGGCTATATCCTGAGTGAAGATGTTGACAATTCATCCAAAGTAAACTGGACAATTAATAATGTAACAGGCACGCATACCATACCGTTTGGAAATACAGCAGGAGTTCAGATTCCGTTGACATTTAATCTGACTTCCGGAAATGCCGGTGATGTAACGGTTAGCACGTATGCTTCTGCACCCAATAATACTCCATTACCTGTAACGCCCATTCCCGTTACCCATGTCAGAAATAACTCAGGTTTTGATAACAGCGCAAATACGGTAGATCGTTTCTGGGAAATTGATCCTTCAGGTTCGGGAATTAATGCTGCATTAACATTTACATATGCTCCTTCAGAAAATGCTGCAGGCGGCAATCTCAACATGCGTGCGCAAGGATGGAATCTTCCGCAGGAAGCATGGGAAACGCCTTTAGCCGGACAGGTAAATCCAACTTCGCAAAGTGTGCTGGTGAGCAATGTTACCACATTTGGCCCCTGGGCTATTGCAACAGAAGATTCTCCATTGCCTATTGAGTTAATTTCTTTCACTGCAACAGTCATTGATAATAAAGAAATATTGTGCAAATGGATTACTGCAACAGAAATCAATAATGATTATTTCACGGTTGAAAGAAGCAGGGATGGAAATGAATTTGAGGAAGCAGGAAAAATGGATGGTGCCGGAAATTCAACTTCTGTTTTGAATTATTCACTTACGGATTACACACCCTATAAAGGCATTTCTTATTACCGTTTAAAACAAACTGATTTTAACGGAGATTATTCTTACTCGCAGGTTGTCGCTGTGAAAATTTTTGAAGATGCATCCGACATTTTAATTTATCCCAATCCGTCAAACGGAATTTTTAACATCATAAAAAATAATATGGATGTTCCTGTTGAACTATTCATGTATGATATGGAAGGAAGATTAGTTTGGAAAAACAGGTTAACCGATGGCTCCATGCAGATTGACATCCGTAATTTCGGAAAAGGAGTTTACAACCTGCAATCCGCGGCAGAAGGATTAAATAAAAACTTCAGGGTTGTGGTGCAATAGCCGGCAGATATTTAAAATTGTAAACTAAATTTTTCTCTCTACTTCTTTTTAATTATTGTACTTTTATGCTTTATCATTTATGTGTTCAATATGGGCACAGGCATAAAATATTTCACAACTGTTTTCTTTCTGCTATTTTCCCTGCTTTTATTTTCCCAGGAGAAAAAACCAATTGACAGCCTGCTTATTCAATTAAGCAAAACAAAAGAAGGCACTTCCCGTGCAAATCTTTTTTATGAAATTGCCCGGGAGTTTTTGAATAATTCCGATAACACCCAGGCACGTAATTATGCAGATCAGAATTTATTATTGTCGCGAAAGCTTGGATATGAAAAAGGAATTGCCAATTCGAATCATGTTTTCGGAAGCATTGCCATTTATAGCGGCCAGTATGATTCGGCAAATTATTTTTTAAATGAAGCATTGCAAAACAGGCAGAAAATCGGTGACCAGGATGGTATAACCGCTTCACTTTTGTACCTGGGGTTATTGAATTCTATGCAGGGAAATTATGATACCTCATTAAGCTATTACAATAACGCATTGAAACGAGCATCCCGGTTTCATGACAGTATTGTCCTTGGAAAAGTCAATTTGGGAATGGGCCAGGTTCACTTTAATATTGGAAATTATGCACCGGCTTTAGAACATTACCTGTCATCTTTAATCTTTTTTGAAAAAACAGGTGACAAAAAACTTGCAGCACGGGCTATTGGTAACATTGGCCTGGTGTATTCTTATCTCAACAAGTTGGATGAAGCCATTCACTATTACCATCAGTCATTAGATTTAAAAAAATCTTTAGGCGATACAAGGGGAATTGCATATTCTCTTGAAAATATCGGAGGTGTCTATACGAAAAAACATAAGGATGATTCGGCTTTGTTTTATTTCATGCAGTCGCTGCCTCTCAGTGAGCAAGTAGGAGACAAAAAACTGATTGCATCTGATTTAAGTTACATCGCTATTGCTTTTTTAAGGCTCAACCAACCCGATTCTGCACAATATTATAATGATAAGGGTTATGAGTTACGAAAGCAAACAAATGATAAGGATGGAATGGTTCACAGCCTTATGAATAAAGGTCAGATTTTTTCGTCTCTTGCAAAGAAAAAAAACAATAAGCAATATTATGCTGAAGCTATTGCATCATACGAAGAAGCATTAGCGGGGGCTGAAAAAATGGGGAAAAAAGAGTGGACACTAAGTCTTTTTTTGAGCCTTGCGGAATCCCATGCAGCAGTAAAAAACTATGATAAAGCATATGACTATCAATTACAGTATTCCAAATTCAATGATTCGATAAAATCTGAAACTTTCACCAAACAGATTGCCGAAATGCAGACAAAGTATGAAACAGAAAAAAAAGATAAAGAAATTTCTTTGCTCAATGCAGATAAGGAAATAAGCAATGCAAAAATTTCTCGTCAGCGAATTTTGAATTACGGATTAACAGCTGTTGCGTTTCTTATCCTGGTGTCGGCATATCTCGTTTACCGAAACATACAACATAAGCGAAAAGCCGAAGCGCAATATGCGGCTCTTGAAAAACAAAATGCCATAGAAACCATGCGAAGTAAAATTTCGATTGATATTCATGACGACCTGGGTTCAGGCCTTACCAAAATCGGGTTGCTCACTCAGCAGATCCAGGACAAGAAAGATTCTCCGCAGGCATTTGCTGAACTGATGAACAAAATCCAGTCATCATCAAAAGAAGTCATTACAGGCTTACGCGAAGTGATCTGGGCGTCAAACCCGGCTAATGATAATCTCGCAAGCTTACTTTCTTTTATGCGCAATTATATACACCGTTTTTTTGAAGGGACTTCCTTTAAGTATACAATTGATTTTCCCGGAGATGCTCCTGGAATGAATATTCATCCAGAAGTGAAAAGAAACCTTTTTCTGACACTTAAAGAATCGCTGAACAATATGATCAAACATTCAGGAGCTTCAGAAGTGAACATTCGGTTCGTAAACGAAAGGGAAAAATTTTCTTTTGAAATCACCGATAACGGAAATGGATTTGACTCCCTCCCCAACGGGGAAGGTCGGGGTGGGGCTGGAAATGGCTTGCGAAATATGAAAAAAAGAATGGAAGATATTAAAGCAACATTTGATTTGATTTCATCTCCCGGCCAGGGAGTTAAAATTGCAATGGAGGGAACATTATACTAACATGAGCATCAGCGTAGCTATAGTTGAGGACGATTCGGATATCCGGCAAACTTTGTCGGATTTTATTTCAGCATCCGATGATTTTTTTCTTTCAAAAACTTTTCATGACGCAGAAACTTTTATACATGATTTTATTGACCTGAATGTTGATGTTGTGATTATGGATATTGGCTTGCCCGGTCAGAACGGAATTCAGACAGTAGCGCAGCTTAAACCACGCAAACCAAATGTTCAATTCATCATGTGTACAGTATTTGATGATGATGAACGCCTGTTTGATTCGCTGTGTGTGGGTGCATCCGGGTATCTTTTGAAAAATACAACAAAACAGGAATTACAGGAAGCCGTGAACCAGGTGTATAACGGTGGCTCACCTATGTCACCGGCTATTGCGCGCAGGGTCGTTCAGTCCTTTCAAAGTAAGAAAGCAGAAAATAATCCTGCAAGTGAGCTTACACCGCGTCAATGGGAATTGCTCACTCTTCTTGACAAAGGATTCCGCTACAAAGAGATTGCAGATCAACTGAATCTCAGCGTTGAATCCGTCCGGACTTATATTCGGAAAATATATGATCTTTTACAGGTTCATTCAAGAACAGATGCTCTGAATAAAGTTTTTCGGGGAAAATAAGATTTGAAAAATCCTGCGATTATCTACTAAAGTAGATTGATTCTCCGTGCTTCATGATAGTAGATTTGAATAGGGAAAAATTCAAAAAACTTATCATGAAAGCAGCAACAGTTTACACGTTAGTTTTCTTCACCATCATCCTGGTTGTTGAAAACAAATTCAGCAGGGCCCAGGGAGTCGGAATAAATAACCCGGTTCCTCATCCAAGCGCATTGTTGGATCTTACATCCACCGCAAAGGGAATGCTTGTTCCACGCATGACCACTCTTCAGAGAAATGCAATTGCAGTTCCTGCAACAGGTTTACTTGTTTATGATACCAACTTAAATCAGTTTTATTTTTTTAATGGCTCGGTGTGGAAACCCATTTTTACTAATACAAGCGGATGGGGTGTTACAGGCAATGCCGGAACAGTTGCCGGTGTTAATTTTTTAGGAACCTCCGATAATGTTGATTTGTCTGTTCGCACAAGCAATACTGAAAAAATGCGCGTGCTCACTTCAGGTAATGTTGGAATCGGAATGGGGAATCCCGTTCAGAAATTAGATGTGCTTGGCAGCATGAATATCATGACGGACAGCAGTTACAGGATTAATAATGTTCGCATGCTTTCAAATAAAGGGCTACAGAATTTATTTGCCGGAAGTAATGCCGGAAGTAATAATACCGGAAACTCAAATACTTTTATTGGTTACCATTCAGGTTATAACAATTTAACAGCAAACAACAACCTGTTTGCAGGTACACAGAGTGGCTTTTCAAATACTACAGGGGATTACAATACTTTTCTCGGTAGAAGTGCCGGTTACTATAACAGTACTGCCGATTACAATACATTCCTCGGATACCATGCAGGTTATGATAATACATCGGGCGGGGAAAATACATTTGCCGGAACGCGTGCTGGTGAAAACAACACCACCGGAAGCCAAAATACTTTTATTGGCAATACATCAGGAGAAAATAATTCTACCGGTGATTATAATTCTTTTATGGGATCGGGATCAGGTGCCCATAACACAATAGGCACGCTGAATACATTTTGCGGATGGAATTCAGGTAATGGAAATACAACTGCATTCCACAATACTTTTATTGGTGCAATGGCAGGTTATGCTGCCACAACGGGATCTAATAACACCTTTGTCGGACATGCTGCAGGAACCAGCAATACAACCGGGACACTTAACATTTTTATTGGGAATGGTGCCGGTGGTGATAATACAACCGGTTATGCTAATTCATTTGCCGGAGAGGGTGCCGGAACGCATAATACAACAGCAGCTCATGGAACTGCGCTTGGCTTTGATGCACTGTTTTCAAACACCACGGGCAATTATAATACAGCTAACGGCAGCAGGTCACTTTATAACAATACAACAGGATATGAGAATACTGCCTCTGGAGAACTATCTCTTTATTCGAATGTCAGTGGAAATTTGAATACCTCCACCGGATACCTGTCTCTTTATTCCAACACGACCGGAAATTACAACACGGCTAATGGCGGACAAGCATTATACTCCAATATTACCGGAGATTATCATGCCGCAGTGGGGTATTTTGCATTGCAGGAATGTGTTGCAGCTAACGGAAACAGTGCTTTGGGATACAGCGCAGGAAGTGCATTTGCAAATGGTAATTATTGCACATTTATCGGGTATAATGCTGATGCTAACGCTGCAGGATATACCAACGCAACAGCTCTTGGATACCATGCAACTATTTCCGCATCTAACCAGGTGCGAATTGGTAATCCATCTGTTACTTCTATTGGCGGGTATGCCGGCTGGACCAATTTATCTGACGGAAGATTTAAGAAAGATATAAGTGAAAATGTTCAGGGGCTTGGATTTATTTTAAAGCTAAGACCTGTAACGTATCATCTTGATAAAAAACTGCTGAACAGTTTCCTGAAAATTGAAAGTAATATTGATGATGATAGGACAATTTACTCTGGATTTATTGCGCAGGAAGTTGAACATGCGGCAAAGGAAACAGGATACGAATTCAGCGGAATAGATAAACCTAAAAGTGAAAACGACACTTATGGATTACGTTATGCAGAATTTACAGTGCCATTAGTTAAAGCAGTCCAGGAGCAGCAGAAAATGATTTACGATTTACAAGGCACGATCCAGGATTTGAAAAAGGAAATTGAGGAGCTGAAAGGAAATTCAAAAGATATTAAATAATTGCTTAACGATTATTAACATGGATACCTTCTGCAAAATATTCATACTAATCGTTGTCTTCAATGGTCAATGGTCAATGGTCTGTGGCCAGCTGCTGACCAATAGTAACAGCCTTATCTCCATTACAACAGAAACGCAGCTGACAGTAAAAGGAGATGTTCTGAACAATGCAGGAACATCAATTAATAATAACGGAACCATTGATCTTTCAGGAAACTGGACACATAATGCATCAAATAATTGTTTCGGCATTTCAACAGGAACGGTAATTTTTAACGGAGCAAATCAAACTATTGGCGGAACAACTGCTACTGCATTTAATAATTTGCAGCTTGCAGGAGCAGGGGTAAAAACATTGTTGCAAAATATTTCTGCAGGTGGAGCGGATGGAGCTGCATCCGGAATTCTTAATTTAACTGATCGCCCCCTTGATTTGAATGCTCATGAACTTACTATTACAAATGCAAATACAAATGCAATTACATACTCTGCAGGATATATTTTAAGTGAGCATATTGATAATTCTTCAAAAGTTACCTGGCAAATTAGTACTACAACAGGTGTGCACACGATTCCTTTCGGAAACATATCAGCAGTTCAAATACCATTTACTTTTAATCTGACTTCCGGCTATGCAGGTGATGTAACAGTAAGCACCTACCCTGTTGCGCCTGACAATACACCTTACCCTGTAACTCCGGCTTTAGTAACACATGTTCGAAATATTGCCGGTTTTGATAACAGCTCAAATACTGTTGACAGATTTTGGGAAGTTGACCCTACAGGCAATCCGACAGCGTCATTGATTTTTATTTATGCTCCTTCAGAAAATGCTGCAGGCGGCAATCTCAACATGCGCGCCCAACGATGGAATTTTCCCCAGGAAGCATGGGAAACGCCTTTAGCCGGACAGGTAAATCCAACTTCACAAAGTGTGCTGGTGAGCAATGTTACCACATTTGGCCCCTGGGCTATTGCACTGGAAACTTCTCCATTACCCATTGAATTAATTTCTTTCACAGCAACAGCTATTGATAATAAAGAAGTATTGTGCAAATGGATTACTGCAACAGAAATCAATAATGATTATTTCACGGTTGAAAGAAGCAGGGATGGAAATGAATTTGAGGAAGCAGGAAAAGTGGATGGTGCGGGAAATTCAACTTCTATTTTGAATTATTCCCTCACCGATTATAAACCTTTTAGTGGTATTTCTTATTACAGGCTGAAACAAACTGATTTTAACGGAGATTATTCTTACTCGCAGGTTGTCGTTGTGAAAATTTTTGAAGATGCATCCGACATTTTAATTTATCCCAATCCGTCAAACGGAATTTTTAACATCATAAAAAATAATATGGATGTTCCTGTTGAACTATTCATGTATGATATGGAAGGAAGATTAGTTTGGAAAGACAGGTTAACCGATGGCTCCATGCAGATTGACATCCGTAATTTCGGAAAAGGAGTTTACAACCTGCAATCTGCTGCGGACGGATTAAATAAAAATTTCAGAGTGGTCGTACAGTAGCTTTGGATAACCGGAAATGACTTAAATTTTTAAGTAAAGCTTGAATACTGTTTTTATTCGACCCCATATTTTTTACCCTCTTCGCCAAAAAGTTTTTTGCGAATACCGGCAATACGAATCATGACAATGGAATTAATCATGAGCATGGAGACGCAGATGCTGAGCAATATGAAACCATTCACATTGAGAGAGCTTAAGATGTATTCGAGAACGATAATAAAAATATTGAAAGCAGCAAGCATTAATGAAGCCAGTCCGTGTCCGAAGCCGTGACGGAGAATCATGTGATGAATATGGTTGCGGTCGGCTTTAAAAATAGATTCGCGGTTGAGGATTCGTATTAATGAAACTCGTGCGATATCATAAACCGGGATAAACAAAACTGCAAAAACAAATGAAGGAGAAATGGCAAGCACATCATGAGGGGAAACATTATTTAAATTGAGCAGGTTGACGGCAAAGCAAATGAGGAGAAAGCCAATAACTAAGGAGCCGGTATCACCCATAAATACTTTTGCAGGGTGAAAATTATAAAATAAGAATCCAACCAAAGACCCTGTTAAACAAAAGCAAAGCAATGCAAAATCAATCTGGCCATATTTAAAAAAAAGATACCCGAATATAACGGTGCTGATAAGCCCTATGCTGCCGGCAAGACCGTCAATTCCATCAATGAAATTAAATGCGTTTGTAAATAATATAATTAAGAGCAGCGTGATGGGATATTGAAACCATAATGGAATATCATATATACCCATTAACCCATATAAATTAGTGAGGCGTGTTCCCCCTGCAATTACAAGAATGCCCGCTATCACCTGCATCACAATTTTTTTCTGCGGGCGCATATTCAGCAGGTCATCAAATATTCCTGTGAAAAAAAGAAGCATGGATGCCCCGAAAATAAATTTCAGCTTTAAAAAATCATCACCGGCTGAGAAAATAAAAAATGAAATAAAGATTCCGGCAACAATAGATAATCCTCCCATAGAGGGTGTGCTTGCTATATGATGCTTCCTGTCATCAGGCTTATCAAACAAATGATATTTTTTGCAAACAATTATCCAGGCAGGGGTAATTATTGCAGTGATTACGATTGCAATTATGCAGGGAGCGGCCAGCTTAATTATTTCCAACATAACATTTTATTTTACCTGGTTCCTGAGAATATTAACTTCCACTCTCCTGTTTTTCGCTCTTCCTGCTGCCGTAGTATTATCATCCAATGGCATGGTTTCACCATAATTTACAATTTGAATCCGGCTACTGTCAATTCCTTTTTTCATCATATAGTTCTTCACGATCATATTTCTTTTTTCAGAAAGATGCATGTTGAATAAATTATTTCCCTCGCTGTCGGTATGGCCGGATAAAAGGACACGGCTGGCAGGATATTGATATAGAAGGTCTATTGCATATTCTATGATGTCATAGATATCCGCTGTTTTTATTTTTGAGCTTCCGGTTTCAAATTCTATGTTGTTAAATTTCTTGATCAACGCAGAATTGTCAACCGTTGGTTTAATTTCAGGGCAACCAAAATTCTTTGGTGTGCCGGGTTCCATCGGGCATTCATCCATCATATCCTGGATGCCGTCACCGTCTGAATCAGGACAGCCCTGTGTAGGTTTACCGCCTTTAATATACGGGCAGTGATCTTCTTTATCAGGAATTCCATCGCCATCTGTGTCAAGATTTTGATTTTCTTCCCGGGCCTTCGTTTCAGCTGCAATAGCTTTTTTATTTACGTCAAGGTAAACTGTATGCGATTTAGGAAGCACTGTATTGTGTTCTTCGGCTTTCCCTGGAGGAGCAATAACTTTCGTTTCTTTTGGAACTGCGCTGAATTCTATCGGAGCCTCCTTAACGTTTTCTTTTACCTCAACCGGTTTTTGCAGTTTTGAAGGTGTTTCTGTTTTACTTTCTTTGACAGCAGAAATTTCTTTTGCAACAACCGGAACAATTTTTTCCTTTATCACTGGTTTCACTTCTTCTTTTGGGGGAGCTACTGCAACCGGTGTTTGTTCCTGTGGTTTTTCCTTTACTATAGGTTTTTCAACTACCGGATTTACAGGTTTCACTTCTTCTTTTGGAGGAACAGCTGCAACTGGTGTTTGTTCCTGCGGCTTTTCCCGAACTATTGGTTTTTCAATAACCGGATTTATTGGTACTGCTTCTAATTTTTCGGGTATGCTGACTGTTTGCTCAACCTGCGGAATGGAAATTTTCTTTTCTGCTTTCTGAACTTTTTGCGGTGTTTTGTGCAAAGCAGTTTTTTGTGTCTTCTTCGGTTCCGGAGCTTTGGATTTCTTTCTTGCTTTCGGGATGTAGCTCAATGTAATTTCAAAACCTCCGCTTCCATGACTTGCCTGTTTTAAGCCGGACATATTGATGTCATAGCTGGTGCCGATGAATACCTGGCTCACCTGGTAGCCTGCATATACAATCAATGCATCATTGCTTCGATCATATAAACCAACCTGGAATTTGTTATTGTTTTCCATAGTAAACCCTGCAACCGCCCCGAAATTTAATTCATGAAAATGTCCCTGTGTCATGTAAAGTACGGATGGACGCAGTTCCAGGTTATCTTTCAACATAATTCCTGCTCCGAAATTGAAATTGGATTTAACCGGCAATTTATTGCCGCTGACAATAAATGTTTCAGAAGGTTTATTGATATGATTGAATGAAAATCCCGCAAATGGTTTGAAGTTTATTTTTTTATTTCCGAAACCGTGCTGCCACATGAATCCAATTCCTGCATCAGGACGGGTAATGCTTGTATAAGTAAATTCTTCGCCTGAACTGACGGACGGATCAAAGCCAATATCTTCATTAAACTGGCTGTCGAAAGTCATTTCGGAGGGATCAAAACTCTTGTGCAACATTCCAATTTGTAATGCTCCGCTGACCTGGTTATTTTCTCCTAATGGCTGATTGTAGCTCAGCACTCCTGCAAGATTTAATTGTTTAAGGCTTGCTTTTCCGGCACTGTTCTTCACTGCAAAAAATCCGAAGCCAAGCCTGTTGACGGTTTTGTCAATCATAAATCCTTCGGTAACAAAAGGAGTTGCAACGCTTGCCCATTGATTGCGGTAAATAAGTGTTGCGCGCATGTACTCTATACCGTTGCCGGCATTTGCAGGGTTAACGTATAATGGAGTATTGAAATATTGCGAGAAATGCGGATCCTGTGCATTGGTCTTTAAACAGGTGAATGCAGATATAAAAAAAATGATTCGCGTAATAATTCTTGTCATGCTTTTACCTGATTACAGTTATTTGCCCTTTGAATTTTTCTGACGTTTCATTGTTATACATTACGTCTATAAAATAAGAATAGGTTCCGTTTTGAACAAGATCACCCCTCATCGTACCATCCCATTCATTTTTTTCGCTCATGTAAATCTTTTGGCCCCATTGATTAAAGATGTTCATGGAAACAGTTTTAATATTGCTTCCTCTTACTCTGAAAATATCATTGTTGCCGTCATTGTTCGGAGTAAATGTGGTGGGAATAAAAATGGAAAGATTATGTTCTACATGAATTAATTTAAGCAAAGAATCTGCACAACCTTTCTGATTAGTTGAAACAAGCGTAACATTATAATCTCCTGGTTCAGCATAAATATGAGTTGGATTTTCCAGAGAAGAATTATCGTCTGAAGAAAGCGGGTCTCCAAAATTCCATTGATATTGAATTCCTCCTGATGTGGAATTATAGAAGTAAACCTGGATGCCGTTTGGAACAATGGAAGGAAGAGAAACCTGGAAAGAAACCGAGGGCGCCTGGTCAACGATAATATAAGCTGCAGCTCGGTTCGGGTTCATGCAACCGTTGGAACCGTGCAATTCTATAAAATAAGGTGTGGTTTGTGAAACCCCCGGAGCGGTAAAAGTTGTTCCGATAGATAATAAACTTCCACCTGTTGGCTGCTCATACCAGTAGTAGCTGACACCAGCTTGAGGAACTGTGGTGATTTGCCCCTGTTCTAAGGGGCAAACAGTATCATTTGCAGTTTGAACGCTTGTTGGAAATGGCTTTAAGGTAACAGAAACCGGGGGAGATTGTGCTGTGCATCCTCCTGAACTTGTAACGGTAACCATATACGAACCGGCATTCTTTGCATAAATATTTTGAGAAACTGCTCCTGTGCTCCAGTGGTATGCAATACCTCCGGAAGCAGCCAGTAATATTGAATCTCCCTGGCAAATGCTGATTGGACCGGCAGGAGAGATGGTGGCAGGAACAGAAGAAACAATGTTAACATTTATCGGGTTGGATGTAACTGGTAAACCTGCAAGATCTATTGCCGTGCAAGTTATACTATGAACTCCTAAAGATAAAGCAGTGGTAGTGAAACTTGGTGTTGCTGATATTCCAAGGATAGTGGTGCCATCTTTAAATGTATAGCTTGTTAAACCGGAAGGAGCAGCGGTGAGTGTTACACTTGCTCCGAGACAAAATGTGTTATTGGACGAATTGGTAGTTACTGTAACAACTGTTGTAGATAGTGGTGAGATTTTACGGATAAGTTGATTATAAGAATCTCCGGCAAACAAACATTTTAATGGTTTGTAGTAAGCAAGAGATGTAACTCCGTTAAATGTTGCAACACTGGTATCGCCATCAGTATATCCAGCGATTCCTGTTTTTCCTGCATACTTTGAAACAATTCCTGTGGGAGTTATTTTTCTGATTGTATAATTTCTACCGTCACCAACATAAATATTTCCGGTTGAGTCTACAACAACTGCCCAGGTACTATCAAACGTTGCCGAAAGAGCAGGTCCATTAGCAGATCCTTGTACCCCACTACCTGCAACAGTCGTAACTGCTCCTGTCGGAGTGACCTTCCTTATTTTAAAATTCCATGAATCCGCAACAATTACATTTCCCGAATTGTCAAGGCAAATATTATATGGATGGTCAAATCTCGCTAATGATCCTGTGCCATCTGTACTGCCACTTAGGTATGCTGTTCCAGCAATTGTGCTAACTTGTCCGCCCTGAATTTTGCGAATAATATGAGTCATGCGATCCGCAACATAAATAATGCTTCCGTCTTTTGAAACTGCAATCCCTGCAGGAAAACCGAATTGCGCAACATTAACTGCTCCATTTGTTGTTCCGAAAGAGCCTGTTCCCGCAACAGTTGTCACCACACCGGCTGAAGTAATTTTTCTTATTTTATAACTTTTGGTATCGGCTACATAAAGATTATTGTTTGTGTCACATGCAATTGCCCAGGGTTCATTAAAAGTTGCTGCTGTGCCAGTTCCATCGTTAGCGCCCACTGCACCTGAGCCTGCAAATGTTGTAACTACGCCAAGCAGAGTAATTTTCCTGATCTTATTATTATAGCGATCGGCAACAAAAACATTTCCGGTTTTATCCGCACAAATGCCATGCGGACTGTTGAATTTTGCCGATAATGCGCTGCCATCTACTGAACCCGATGAAGCCGCAACACCAGCATACCTGCTCACAGTTTGAGCGGATACATTAATGGCAATAAAAGAAAGAAATAAAATATTAAACAGTTTTTTCATTCATGGTTCACAGATGAATAAGTTCTGTGTATTTTTAAGTGACCTATTCAATTGTCTTTTAATATACACAAGACAATTTTAAAAGAATTGCTTTCTTAATACGTAATTGCTTTTGTAAGGTTACCGTGATTTTTAATCTTCTTAAAAAAAAGAAAAAAGCATTTACAAAACAAGCGGCAGATATAACTGCAGTCTGTTGAAATTGTGAATGAAGGAACTATCTTTCAGCCAAAAAAAAACCATCCGCCTGAGGCGGATGGTTTTTTCTAAATAACGGGATTTTTTACTTTACATCAGCAGGAGCGGGTTTTGCTTCCATCATTTTATCATCTGCTTTCTTCTCCATCTTCATTCCTAAATGCATTTTCTCGCAGTCGCCAATGTTGCCGTTAAGTTCAATGCATTGTCCGTTTGCAAGCATTTCTTTTGAACCGTCAGCTTTCATTACTTCCCCTTTTGCAGTAATGGTTACTCCATTTTTCAGCTTAACATCCGTCTTTTGAGCTTCAGCCTTAGTTCCCATACAATGCATCAGCGCATTATCCTTCATCATGTAGCACTCATGCGCCATTCTCTTTTCAGCTACAGGAGCAGCAGTAGCAGGGGTTGGTGCAGTTTCAGTTTTCTTTTCATTTTGTGCAAACAGGGCTGTTGAAACCATCACAGCGGCAACAATTACAAATAGTTTTTTCATGGTGTTAATTTTTAAATTGTTTGAGTTAATTGATTGTTTTTATTAATATTAATTTTGGTAAAGGTAAACAAGTTTTTAATCGTTAAAAAAATAATGAACGGAAAGCATTTTATTTTGACTGTGCCCCACAAAGTAATTTCTTTTTAATGACGCAAAAATGAATTTACAAATTTATGACAGCAAAAACTTAAAACTTATGTTTCAAACCCAAAACTTTTTTTGTATCTTAGCAAAATAAATTATAAAAGCAAAAGTTATTATCAGGCTATTTCATTGCTATGAAAAAAATCTTACTCATTTTTCTTGCGGCATTTTTAAGTTCCATGCCTGTGTTTGCAACCCATAACAGGGCCGGAGAAATTACATTCAGGCATCTCAGCGGTTTAAATTACGAAGTTACGATTGTAACATACACAAAAGAATCTGCACCGGCTGACCGTCCGTATCTTGGCATTTTGTGGGGTGACGGAACATCGGATTCACTGCAAAGAAATAATGGTAACGGAGTGATTATTGCTCCTGACATTAAGAAAAATATTTACATAGGCACTCATGTTTATCCCGGCACTTCCACATATCTTGTCAATTTTGAAGATCCTAACCGCATTGGTGGTATTGTGAATATTCCGGGTTCTGTAAATGTTCCTTTTTATATTGAATCAAAACTTATTATTTCTGCTGCCCTTGGATTTAATAATTCTGTTGTGCTGCTTCAGCCACCGATTGATGATGGTGTTATCGGGCATCCCTTTATTCATAATCCTAATGCTTATGATCCGGATGGTGATAGTTTATCTTATGAGTTAATTGTATGTAAAGGAGCAGCAGGCCTGTCCATTCCGGGATATCAGCACCTGGTGCAATATGCGATCGGTAACGGTACCTGTTCCATTGATCCTGTTACCGGTGACCTGGTATGGGATTCGCCCGGCACTCAAGGTATTTTTAACGTAGCATTTCTTGTTAAAGAATGGCGAAATGGATACCAGATCGGGTATGTGGAGCGCGACATGCAGATTACTATTGTCCCCTCTTCCAACCTGCCGCCTGTTATTACCAGCCTGCCTGATCTGTGCGTGGAAGCAGGAACTCTTATCAGCTTTAATGTTATAGCAAATGATCCTGACAGTGATGCACTCACGCTGACTGCTACAGGAGCCCCTTTTTCTTTTAATCCTGATGCTGCCCAATTTACGACTGCAACGGGTGTTATAACCGTAAGCAGTACTTTTACCTGGCAAACAGCATGCGCACATATCCGCAAGCAACCTTATTTAGTTACTTTTAAAGCGATTGATAATGACACGGGACCTTTTCCACAGGTAAATTTTGCTGATTTGGAAACTGTACAAATTACTGTGGTGGCACCTTCACCAAAAAACCCTGCCGCGGTTCCGCTCGGAAGTTCAATACAATTACACTGGGATAAAGAGGTATGCGATGTTTTAGCAGACACTGCAAGAGGATATTACATTTACCGCAGAAACGGATATTACGGATTTTTTCCATCCCAATGCGAAACGGGTGTTCCGGCTTATACAGGCTATACAAAAATCGGAAGTGTAATTGGAATTAATAATACATCCTTCACTGATAATAATAATGGAGCAGGATTAGTTCCGGGGGTTGATTATTGTTATATGATTGTAGCCTATTATAAAGATGGCGCTCAAAGTTATGCCTCTGTTGAAGTGTGCACTCATCTCAAAAAAGATATTCCTGTAATTACAAACGTAAGCGTTGAAACTACAGATGCAAGTAACGGACAAATATATGTTGCATGGTCTAAACCAACCGAACTTGATACCGGTCAGTTTCCCGGCCCTTACCAGTACAAGCTTTTACGTTCAACGGGTTTCAATGGTGATAATCTCAGTTTTGTTACTTCCTTTAATGATCTAAACGATACGACTTATTTTGATAATGGATTAAATACTTTAAGTAATCCTTACTCATACGTAATAGAGCTTCACAATTCGGCAAATGGATTAATTGGAAAAACGCAAGTTGCTTCTTCCATTTTCCTTTCCATTTCTCCTACTGATCATAAGTTAAATTTAAGCTGGCAAATGAATGTTCCCTGGAATAATGAAAAGTATGTTATTTACCGTGAGAATACATCTACCGGTTTATGGGATTCAATTGGGTTTTCCACCACAAAATCTTTTTCAGATTCCGGGCTGGTGAATGGAACACAATATTGTTATTATGTGATGAGTGATGGCAGTTATTCGAGTCCCGGTTTTGTTGATCCGATTATAAATTACTCTCAACGCACGTGTTCCACTCCTTATGATAATGTGCCGCCATGCATGACTGATCTTGACACTGTAAATTTTGACTGCGGTTCAGCACAAATAAATTTTGCCTGGGTAAAACCGCCTAATTCCTGCGCTTCGGATATTGATCATTACACCATTTATTATTCTCCTTCTGATGGTGCGCCTTATGATAAATTGGCTACGATAAACGATCCCGGTATAACCAACTATACTTTTGGAAGCAATGAATCCATAGCAGGATGTTTTTATATCACGGCAACTGATACCAATAACAATGAAAGCACACACACGAATGAAATTTGTGTGGATAATTGCCCATACTATGAATTGCCAAATGTTTTTACGCCTGACGGCAACGGCAAGAATGATGAGCTTCATTCATTCCCCTGGCGTTTTATAAAAGACATTGACCTGCATGTTTTCAATCGGTGGGGACAGGAAGTATTTTCATCCACAGACCGTGATTTTAAATGGAATGGCAATGAAATTAAAACTGGGAAACCTTGTCCGTCCGGAGTGTATTATTACCTCTGCACGGTTAATGAAATTTACCGGAGCGGCATTAAACCGCGTGCATTAAAGCCGGGCTTTGTGCAACTGATCAGGAGTGCCAACAGCATCAACAAATAATTTTTCATGTTTACCGGTATTGTTGAAGCGATGGGCGAAGTGATGGCCATCGAAAAAGCCGGAACCAATCTGAATTTGATCATTCGCTCTGCAATTTCTCACGAGCTTAAAATTGATCAGAGTGTTTCACACAATGGCGTTTGCCTGACAATAACAAATGTAAACGGGGACAGGCATGCCGTTAGCGCAATTGATGAAACATTGAAAAGAACCAATCTTGGCGAGCTGAAAATACATGACCAGGTAAATCTTGAACGCAGCCTGTTGATGAATGGCAGGCTTGACGGGCATATTGTGCAGGGACATGTGGATCAAACGGCTGTTTGTAAAAACATTGAAGATAAAGACGGAAGCACGCTTTTTACTTTTGAATATGAAGCTGTCAATAATAATATTACTGTTGAGAAAGGTTCAATTTGTATTAACGGGGTAAGTCTTACGGTTGTAGATTCTTTCCGAAGTTCTTTTTCAGTTGCTATCATTCCTTATACTTTTGAAAACACTTCTTTTAAATTTATTAAGAAAGGCGATAATGTCAATCTTGAGTTTGACATTATAGGAAAGTATGCAGCCAGGCTGTTAGAAAACAGGAGCAATCATTAATTGAATATTAAAAAAAAATTCTTAAATCATAAGATTTCATTTTTTATTTTACATTTATGTTCCTGATAAAACTCTATCTCATGAAAAAACGCCCCTGTTCAATTATTCTTTACTTTTTTATCATCAGCAATCACGCTGCCGCGCAAAATCTTGTAATCAATCCCGGTTTGGAAAATTATATTATTTGTCCCGGCTTCGGGCAGTTTGACAGTATTTACATTAATGACTGGTGCAAACCGACTTACGGAAGCACAGATTATTATCACAATAATTGCCCGGGCATTCAGCCTGCAAGTCAAATACCTCACGGAGGCGATGCCTATTTCGGAGTGATTGCTTACAATTACGGAACCGAATACCGCGAATATGCAACAGGCGAACTTTCTGTGCCCCTGACAGCGGGCGTACAATACACTGTTGAGTTTAATGTAAGCCTCAACGATGGATACATACAGGCAATAAATGAAATGGGAGCTTACCTGAGCCCAATGTTACCCGGCCCGTATCCTAACTCACTGCATATACCCGTTACGCCACAAATCCAAAACTCCGGAATACTGGGCAGCACCTCATCATGGATGCTTGTTACAGGAACTTTTATTGCTGCTGGCGGAGAACGGTTTATCACCATCGGTAATTTTAATGATGATCTGAATACTACCATTACTATGGTTGGAAATACAGGCAGCTTTGGCGCCTATTATTTTGTGGACGATGTTTCCGTTTCTCCCGAACCGAA
>DATEMK010000594.1:0-4201 GCA_035275625.1 Bacteroidia bacterium | reverse complement strand
AATAATCATTTAACAATTTAAAAAAAATACCATGAAAAAAAAATCCTTTATTACATCAGCATTAAGCCTCTTCATTTTTATAATTACAGGCATTAACTCCAATGCACAGCAACAAAGAACTTTTACAGAAGGTACTGAGGCGCAATCCCTCAGCAACCGTTCGGTTCCGATTGTTACGCCATCTGCGCTAAAGCCGGCACGTTCCCATTACAGAACGTATGACGGCACCAATAATAATCTTGGCACCGCAGCAAAACAATTGTGGGGTTCGGTAAACATTCAACTGTTCAGAGAACTTCCGCCCGCTTATGGATCGAGCGATCCGAAAAACGCGATGAACGGAACCAGCCGTCCGTCTCCGCGCGAAATTTCAAATGTTTTGATTGACGAGCCGGTAACGCAATTTAGCTCACGTGACCTTAGCGCCTTTAACTATGTGTGGGGACAGTTTCTCGATCATGACATGACTCTTACTCCCTCTGCTAACATTGAGTCGGTACCTATTACACTTCCGCTCAATGAAACCGTTTTCACCGAGCCAATTCCATTTACAAGGAGTCAAATTCGTCCGGGAACGGGTGTGACCAATAAAAGGCAGCAAACCAACCTGAACACCTCATGGATTGATGGCTCCCTGGTCTATGGGCAGGATTCTCTTACCGCTGCATGGATGCGTTCCCATGTAAATGGCAAAATGAGAACTTCTGGCGGAGTTTCACAACTGACCCTTACAGAATGGAATTTTCCCAATAACCCCGATGATGCCATTGCGGACGTTACAACTTCTTCCAATGCCAGCCAAACCGTTCATACAACTGGCGGAACATCTGCATTGACATTCAGTGTTAATGGGGTAACCACGCGGGCTGCATGGTGTACTGGCTGGAATAACGGAAGTGGTCTCAAAGCATGGGAAATTCAATTATCCACGCTTGGATATTCCAACCTGAAGCTTTCATCAAAGCAGCAGGGTTCAAATACGGGTCCCCGTAATTTTGCAATTGAATATAAAATCGGGGCAGCCGGTGCATGGACTCCTCTTGGCATTCCGGTAACACTCACTACCGGCACATGGAACGGACCCACAAGTTTCGTTTTGCCTGCTGCCTGCGCAAATCAGCCTTTGGTTTACATTCACTGGATTATGACCAGCAACACTGCAATTAATTTAGGGACAGTAGCATCAGGCGGATCCTCGAGAATTGATAACATAAATATTTCTGGCGACAGCCCCGGCAATTTTTTACCCTGGAATACAATAACCGGTGAATATGCTGACGCTATTGATCAGACTGCTCCCGGTATGGCAAACGATGGCGGTCATACCATCAAAACATTTGTGGCCGGTGACGTGCGGGCTTCGGAACATCCGGGGTTGCTTGGACTCCACACTATTTTTGTGAGAGAACACAACAGGTTTTGCGATCTCCTGGTTGCGCAGGGAAAAACAAATGATGAGTCGAATTACCAGACTGCAAGAAAATATGTCGGAGCGCTGATACAGGCTATTACTTACCAGGAATTTTTACCGGCAGTTGGTGTCACGTTGAGCCCTTATACGCAATACAAAGGTGCAGTAAGGCCGGATATCATGAATACTTTTGCCACAGCAGGTTACAGGATAGGACATACGATGGTGGCGGACGAAATAGCACTTCGTGATAATAACTGCGATACTGTGGACCCGGGTGCTTTTGATCTTATAGAAGCATTCTGGGTTCCCCAGCTTGTAGTTGACCAGGGACTGGAACCGTTCTTAAAAGGATTTTCAACACATAAGCAATATGAAACCGATAACAAGATCAATGATGTATTGCGCAATTTCCTTTTCGGAAGCCCCAATGATTCTGTGCGTTTCGGAATTGATTTGGGAAGCCTTAATATCCAGAGAGGAAGAGACCATGGCTTGCCGGATTACAATACAGCGCGCCTGTTTTACACCGGAAGCGCTGCAGTGAATTTTTCAGACATCACTTCTGACCCGGTGAAGGCGGCAGATTTACAAACCCTTTACGGAAATGTGGGCAATATTGACCTGTGGGTGGGAATACTTGCAGAAGACCGTTTGCCAAATAAATCAGTGGGAACCACTATGCACGCTATGCTGAAGTCGCAGTTCGAAAAACTAAGAGACGGTGATTACTATTATTACCTGCATGATCCCTGGCTGACGTCAAATTACCGCAACCAGATTATCAATACCACTCTTGCAGATGTGATCCAAAGAAATACCTCGCTCACCAGTTTGCAGAGCAATGTATTTTTTATTGATCCGTGTCCGGGAGAAGATGGCGAAGACAGGATTTCGGCTTCCGCGAATGATAATGTCAACGCTGCTGATTTTAAAATTTATCCGAACCCGGCAAATGACATAGTGAATGTAGATATAAACACTTTGGATGGACCCTGTACAATCAAAGTGTTTTCGACAAACAGACAATTGCTGAAAACGGTTAATACAGTTGCCGGTCAAAAGACTGTTCAGCTAAACACCAGTGATTTCACCAATGGTTTGTACGTCATAAATATTTCAACGGGCAAAGGATTGACATCTTTGAAATTTGTTAAAATGGAAGAGTGATTAAGACATTTTGCCAGGATGACCGGTAAAAGACCGGTCACCGGCAGGATGATGATGAATGATTATAAATTAGATTAAAAAGCCTTCCTTTTTCCGGAAGGCTTTTTGATTTAGCAAAATCCTGGTACTAATTAAATTTTATGCAAAAAAGATTTTAAGGCAACCTGGTAAAGAGTTAACCTTTAAAAAACTGAAAAAAATTCTTGCGGTATTTTTCTCCAATCGGAATTACTACATCGGGTAAAATAATATTTTTATTTCTTACACTTTGAATTTTACTCAACGGAACAATAAACGAACGATGCACCCTGATGAACTCAACAGCCGGAAGCTTTTCAAGCAATACTTTCATAGTCATTCTTGCAACTATGGTTTTTTGATTCATTATATGAATTTTAAGAAAATCATCCAGGCCTTCTATATAATGTATGTCCCTGCAGGCAATCTTCATAAGGCTGTAATCGGCACGTATGAAAATGTATTGAATATCGGCTGTTTCCTTTTGAAGAATAAGTTTGAAATAATCATGCGCTTTATTAAGCGCCTGCAGGAAACGCTGATAAGAAAAAGGTTTTTTTAAAAAATCAATGGCATTCAGATTAAATCCATCCACTGCATATTGACCATGAGCAGTGGTAAAAATAAACATCATTTTCCGGGGCAATAAATTAATAAATTCTATCCCGGATAGAGACGGCATTTGTATATCAATAAAAAGAAGATCAGCAGGGAAACTCCGTAAATACTTTAATGCATCGGAGGGTTTTGTAAAAGTTTTAGTAAGCTTTATTAAATCTGTTTTAGCGCAAAACTCTTCAATTATTCTCAATGCAGGCGGCTCATCATCAATAGCTATTGCTTCCATCATAATAAATTTATTTTCAATTCCACTATAAACACATTTTCTTTATCCAAAATTAATAAATTATGATTTGAAGGATACAATAATTGCAGACGTTTTCTTACATTTTCAATCCCTGTGCCATCCGGATCGTTTGCATTTTTTGAATGAGAGACCTTGTTATTTGAAACAATCATGTTCAACCCTTTATTATTAATCGTAATATGAATGGAAATACGCGAATCCTCTTCCGGGTTCACCCCATGTTTAAAAGAATTTTCCACGAAAGGAATTAAAATAAGAGGAGCAATGTATTGATCGGCAATTATGCCTTCGACCGTAAAGTCAATTTTAACGGTCTCACCCAGGCGAATTTTTTGCAATTCTATATAATCGGTCAGGTAATTAATTTCTTTTTCCAGTTCTGCATAATCCTGGTTTGATTCACTGAGCAGGTAGCGCATTAAATTGGAAAGCTTGACAATGGCAGAAGAGGTGGCTTCCGAATTTGTAACAGACAATGAATAAATGCTGTTCAGCGTATTAAATAAAAAATGCGGCCGTACCTGGGCTTTCAGGTTGGAAAGCTCTGCCGTTAATTTTTGTTCTTCAGCAAGCTTCCATTGCCTGCTAATTTTTAACGTAAACGAAATAAAAAATATTACAAGAAATACAAAAATGTTATGAAATGTTTCAAAAAAAAATGGCATAAAGCGTTTATACGAAATAAGTACAGCCGGAATAAAACAGGTAATGAAGTAACAAATGACAATACACAA
>DATEMK010000593.1:0-35532 GCA_035275625.1 Bacteroidia bacterium | reverse complement strand
GATAGTGAATTCAGAAGTGCTGACAGTTTCCGATAAAACAATCTTTCCAATGTTATCATAAATGTTTATAGAAATTTTTTCGTTTGCAACATTTGAAATTTCAAATACAAAATCACCTGAAGATGGATTTGGAAAAACTTTCACATCAAACGCACTCTCTCCATCTCCCGTTTTCACACTTTCATTTTCCCTGCACGGAACTGTTACCGTCACACCCGTTGATAATTTCGCGCATCCATAGCTGTTAGTAACCTTTATTTTATACGTTCCTGCAATGGTTGCAGTATAGTCTTTAGCAGTAGCCCCTGAAATATCATTACCGCCTTTTTTCCATTGGTAAGTAAATCCCGCTCCGTAATTCCCTTTCAGCAATACACTCCCTCCTGCGCAAAATGTGGTAGGTCCCTGTGGTGTGATAGTGGCAGGAGGTACAGGATTTACTGTGACAGTGGTGGGTGATGTCGTTGTTTTAGAACAGCCGGTTACAGTATTGGTTACTATCACCCTGTAATTTCCGCCTGCGGTTGCAGTATAAGAGGATAAGGTTGCACCTGGAATAATATTAGCTCCTTTTTTCCATTGGTAAGATTTGTTTGCTCCTGTGGGCGCATTAAGAACAACGCTGCCTCCTGAGCAAAAGGTTGTTGAACCGGCTGGTGTGATCAATGCTGAAGGCAGTGTGCATTGACTCATTTTTTGAACAAAGATGTAAGGGTTGTATAAAGCATCCGGGTAGTAAAGGTAAAATGTACCAGCCCCGGGGTCGTAATCACCGGTTCCATAAAAATAGCCGGTTGTATAGACACTTCCTGCTGCATCCACGGCAATTGATTTTCCATGTTCGCTTGCAGTGCCTCCCAATTGTTTTGCCCACACAAAATTGCCGGCAGCATCCAGCCTGGAAATGAAAACATCATTACTGCCTGAAGCTGTTAAATTGAATATGGCGGCAGCAGGATCAAAATCTACCGTTCCCAAAAAAATTCCTGTTATATAAACATTCCCTGAGCCATCGAGAGCTATGGAGTTTCCAAAATCCGGAGACGTTCCTCCGATTTGTTTAGCCCAAACAAAATTTCCTGAAGCATCGAGTTTTGAAATAAAAACATCATTGCTGCCGGCAGAGGTTAAATTGAAAGTGGCTGCACCGGGATCAAAATCCGCAGTATCTGCAAAATAACCGGTGGTGAGCACATTACCGGAAGCATCAATCATTACTGAAGTTCCCGTACAAAAGGAATTTCCACCCATCTGCTTTGCATAAACAAAATTACCTGAAACATCTAACTTTAAAACAAAAACGTCAGCACTATTAGAAGATGCTAAATTAAAAGTTCCAGCGCCCGGGTTGAAATCTACAGTTCCCGAAAAATAACCTGTCGTATAAACATAGCCGGTTGGATCCAATGCAATAGCAGATGCCTCGACCGAAGAAGTTGCCATTTTTGCCCAGGCAAAATTACCCGATGCATCTAATTTAGATATGAACGTACTAGTGCTTGAAGGAGTCAGGTAAAATGTTCCGGATCCGGGGTCAAAATCGGTTATTCCATTATAAAAAGTACCTGTTGTATAAACATTTCCTGAACCGTCCGACACAATTGAAATTCCTTTGACAACAGATGTTGGTCCTCCAATTTGTTTTGCCCAGATAAAATTACCTGACGCATCCAGTTTTAAAATAAATGCGTCCTTTGAATTAACAGTGGTTAAATTATAAATTCCGGGACCGGGATCGAAATCAACTGTATCATTAAAATAACCGGTCACAAAAATATTCCCTGATGCATCTGTAACAAGTGAACTTGCCTCGTCATGACCAATTCCACCAAGCCGTATTGCCCATGCAAAATTGCCGGAAGCATCCAATTTTGAAATAAAAATATCTCCAATATTACCGTAAGTGGCATTTGTTAAAGTAAATACTCCTGCTCCCGGATCAAAGTCCACGATGCCATAAAAATAACCCGTTGTATATACATTGCCGGAGCCATCTGTTGTAACAGATTTTGCATAAGGGCTTGAAGAACTTCCACCACTCTTTGCCCACAGAAAATTGCCTGAGGCATCTAATTTGGAAATGAACTCCCAAAAATTATTTGGAGAATATGATACATTATAAACCGCAGGTCCCGGATCAAAATCAGTAAGCCCGCTAAAAGAACCTGTTGTGATTACGTAACCCCCGCCATCCACCGCAATTGAATTTCCACTTTCAAAGCCTTGCCCTCCCAGGCTTTTTGCCCATATATAATTTCCCGAAGTATTTAATTTGGATATGAAAACATCCCAGTCTCCTGAAGCCACTAAATTGGAAACTGCCGCACCCGGATCAAAATCTGAAGTCCCCTGAAATCTGCCTGTGGTGTAAACATTGCCCGCCCCGTCCACTTTAATGGAATACGCATAATCATAGGCTGTTCCTCCGAATTGTTTTGCCCACACAAAATTTCCTGAACCATCTAATTTGGAAATAAAAATATCGGCATTTCCCGCAGAGATTAAATTGAATGTTCCGGCACCGGGGTCAAAATCTCCTGTTCCATGAAAAAAGCCGGTAGTATAAATATTTCCCGGGCCGTCAACAGCAATGGAGTTACCGTAATCAGCATTGATACCTCCCAACTGTTTTGCCCAAACAAAATTTCCGGACGCGTCTAATTTATCAATGAAAATATCTGAGCTACCGACAGCTGTTAAATTGAACGTTCCGGCACCGGGATCGCAATCAAGCGTGTTTGAAAATAAGCCTGTAATATATACATTTGATAAAGCATCAATCGCAAGAGAATTTCCGTAATCAGTAGTAGTTTCTCCCAGTCGCTTTGCCCAAACGAGATTTCCTGAAGCATTTAATTCAGTTATGAAAATATCTATGCCTCCTGCAGAACTTAAATTAAAAGTTCCGGCTCCCGGATCAAAATCTGCTGTTAAGTTAAAATTGCCCGTGGTGTAAACATTGCCTGCGCCATCCACTGCAATCGAATTACCCACATCGTCACCAATGCCTCCGAGCTGCTTTGCCCAGACAAAATTTCCGGAAAGGTCGAGCTTGGAAATGAATATATCATTTCCGCCAAAGGATGTCAGGTTAAAAACTCCCGCCCCCGGATCAAAATCTGCTGTTCCGCTAAAATAGCCCGTGGTGTAAACATTCCCTGAGCCATCCACAGCAATTGATTTTCCAACATCAGAAGCGGCTCCACCCATTTGTTTTGCCCACATAATGGTTCCCCCGGAATTAAACTTGGAAACAAAAACATCGTCACTCCCTGAAGAGTTTAAATAAAAAGTTGCGCTGCCGGGGTCAAAATCTGCTTTTCCCTGGAAGCTTCCGGTGGTGTAAACATATTGCGCTGAATTGACGGTAACAGAGTTTCCCTCAGCAGACCCGGTAGGTCCTCCTATACTTTTTGCCCATTCAAATGATGGAGATTGAGAATTTGCAATTATTGCTATAGCAAGATAGCTTACAGATAGTATTATTTTTTTCATTTTGCTAAAAATCTACTTCACGATATTAATTTTCTTTATTACCACCTCATCTTTATTTCGTACAGCCAAACAATAAATTCCTTTTGCAAGATTTGATTCTTTAATCACAACTGCTTCCTCATTCGTTTCAAATCTTTTCACAACTTTTCCCAGTTCATCTGTCATTTCTATTTGTGTCAGAGAAGAGGGTTTATTTGAAAACTTAATGGTAAACTCTCCTGAGTTAGGATTCGGAAAAACATTCACAACAAACTCGCTTTCTCCCTCTCCCACTTTAACACTTTCCCCTTCCTTACATGGAACACTAACCGCTACCAATGCAGAAGTTTTTGAACAACCATTGCTATTTGTTACCTGCACCCTGTAATTTCCTCCTGTTGTTGCAGTATAATTTGATAAAGTAGCTCCTGAAATAAAGCTGCTGCCTTTTTTCCATTTATATGTTAATCCTGCTCCGGTGTTTGCGGCAAGCACAACACTTCCACCGGCACAAAATGTGGTGGGTCCCTGTGGAGTTATCGTTGCAGCAGGAAGTGCGTTCACTGTAACTACGGTCCCTGAAGTAGTGGTTTTTGAACAGCCGGTTACTGTATTAGTAACGGTCACCTTATACGTTCCTCCAACTGTTGCTGTGTAGGATGACAGCGTTGCACCTGAAATATTGGTTCCGCCTTTTTTCCATTGGTAAGTTCTGTTTGAACCTGAAGGTGCAATTAAAACAACACTTCCTCCTGAACAAAATGTCGTAGGGCCGGCTGGTGTTATTGTTGCTGAAGGAAGCGCATTCGCAGTCACAGCAACTATAGCTGAAGTTGCATTGCCACAGGCGTTTGTTATTTGAACAGCATAGTTCCCGGTTGAAGTTGCAGTATATGAAGAGGCAGTTGCGCCAGAAATATTTACAGCATCTTTTTTCCACTGGTAAGAATAGTTTGTACCTGTGGAAGCATTTAGCTGAACACTGCCGCCAGAACAGAAAGTGGTATTGCCCTGCGGAGAAATTGTTGCGACAGGAATACCGCTGATAACCGTAACAACTGCCGAACCTGAAACAGTTCCATTACAATATGCATCATAAAAATAACTATAAAGCGTGTAAGTTTTAGTAGATGATGGTAAAACATTAAACACATATGGATTTGTACCTGTATTAAAACTTGTATAAGAAGAACCATTAAAATAATTGCCATGCCAGTTTCCGGTTCCGGTAAAACTAATGGTAAGTGTTGCCTGGCTTCCTGCACAAATTGACTGCGTTCCTGAAATTACTGCTGTAGGTTTCGGGCGAACAGTCATAGTAATCGCATTGGATGTAATACTTCCGCATGGATTAGTTATGGTACAGGTATAAGTTCCTGCGGCAGAAGCATAATAATTTGAAAAAGTTGCACCGGAAATATTTGTTCCGTTAAGTTTCCACTGGTATGAGGTCCCGGGTTGATTATTGCAATTAATATTGACGACTCCCCCACTGCAAATATTGGTTGTGGATGAAGTAATAGTGGCTATCAGAGTTGTTGCTGTCACGGCAATGGAACTGGAATTGACATACGCACATGAATTGGTCACCAGGCAACGGTAAACCCCTGTTGTGGTTGCGCTATAATTTGCAGCGGTTGCCCCTGAAATATCGATTTCGTTTTTTTTCCATTGATAAGTGAGAGGCGCTGATCCTGTTGCAGCAGCTTGCAGCAACACACTTCCTCCTGAACAAAATGTTGCCGGTCCTGCCGCAGAGATGCTTACAGCCGGGTATGTTCCACTCGAGCTTGTAACAGTGATCCAGTTTGAAAATACTGTCGGACTGCTACCGCAATAAAAATCGTAAGCTGTCACTGCTACTGAATAATTTCCCGGTTGTGTTGCATCATAATAACTGCCATTGGCAGAAGGTATGGCGATGCCGTCCTTATACCACTGATGTCCATAAGGATAATAATATGTATAGTAAGCGTTATATAATGTAACGCTCCCTCCGGGGCAGACCGTAGGCAGGTTGGAAGAAGAAATGATTGTGAAGGGTGAAACTGCAAGTGTGGCGTTATTCAAATTAAAAAAGGAAGATGTATAAGTTCCGCATGTGTTTGTCACGGAAACTTTATAATTTCCGTTGTGCCCGGTATTGAATTGATAAGAGGTTGCAGCCGGAATAGTGAAATTATCTTCAAACCATTGATAAGAATAGCTGCTGCTGTAAGGTGTTTGAAGCATAACAGTTGTCGCAGGACAGAAGACAGTTGAATTAGAAGTTATGGTCGGAGTCAGGGCAGTTTGTACAACCACACTTATTAAATTAGAAACAGCCGTGCAGGGACCTGAAGTAATTTGAACGTTATAACTTCCTGATGCGGTTGCAGCATAAATTTCCGAGGTTGCGCCACTAATATTCAAACCATTTTTTCTCCACTGATAAGTAAATCCGGCTCCGGTGTTTGAAGAGAGAAATACGAATCCTCCTGTACAAAATGTTAAGGGACCACCAGCTGTTATTGTAGCTGTAATTGAAGAAATTTCAGTTACAGAAACAGAAGGTGAAGTTGATGAGCCGCAGATATTAGTGACCATAACGGTATAGCTGCCCGCAGAATTTGCTGCATAGGATGAAGAAGTCGCCCCGGAAATATTTACATTGTTTTTTTTCCACTGATAAGCATAACCAGTCCCGGTAGTTGCCTGTAACGTTACGCTTCCTCCCGTACAAAAAGTTGCCGAACCGGGAGGCGTGATAACAGGAGAAGGAAGCGTTTGAACTGTCACCACAACAGCAGAAGAGGTAGCACTGTTACAGGAATTTGAAACAGTAACTGTGTAGGAACCTGAAGTGTTTGCTGTATAGCTGACTGAAGTTGCACCGCTGATATTATTTCCGTTATTTTTCCATTGATACGTTAATCCTGTTCCCGAATTTGCTGTAAGGGTCACGCTTCCTCCTGTGCAAAAAGTAAGCGGACCGCCTGTCGTAATAGTTGCAGTAGCAGAAGAGCAGGGCGGAGTGTATTCCCAAAAATCATTTTTAAAAATGGTAATCCCCTGCCCCGTTCCAACGTATCCTTTATTTCCAATACCAAAACCAATAGCGCCCACCCTGGCGCCTCCCCCGACATTTGCCCTTTGTGTCCATTGGTTGGCGGTAGTATCATATTCCCAAAAATCAGCCAGGAGAGTGCTGACAAGAAACCCGCTCCCGATGTAACCTTTGCCATTTATGCTGAAACCTGAAGCATAGCTTCTTGCCTGTCCCGGAAGAGAAGTGCGCTGGGTCCAGGTGTCCGTTGCCGGATTGTACATCCAGAAATCATTTGTTTCAGCCGGGGCATTTGTCCGCCCCATCCCGACATATCCTTTGCTCCCGATGCTGAAAGCGGTCGCAGCTCCTCTCGGGGTTCCGCCAAATGCAGCTTTTTGCGACCACACATTCGTTGCGGGGTTATATTCCCAGAAATCATTTACCCAGCCATTTGTATTCCCAGTGCCCATATATCCTTTGCTGCCAATGCTGAAGCCCACAGCATTGTAACGTGCCACGCCTCCGAAATTCGCCTTTTGCGTCCAGGTATTGGAGCCCGGATCATATTCCCAAAAATCGTTCTGGTAGCTTCCGTTAGTTCCTGTACCCATATATCCCTTTCCATTTATGCTGAATCCGCTTGCGCCACGCCTTGCCACACCGCCAAAGTTTGCTTTTTGAGTCCATATTCCTGTTGCCACATCATATTCCCAGAAATCATTTCTGTAAGCTCCATCGTAACCTGTTCCCAAATAAGCCTTATTACCAATGCTGAAACCGGCAAGGTCTCTCCTGCCTGTGCTGCCGGGATTTGTTTCAAGTGTCCACGTGCCGGATGATTGATTAAATTCCCACAAATCATTTGTACCATAATTAGTACTCCCGGTTCCGAGATAACCTTTTGTGCCTATGCTGAATGCAGCGGCATATATCCTTGAAGCGCCACCGAAATTTGCCATCTGGGTCCACGCATTGGTTGAAGTATTATATTCCCAGAAATCATTCAGATTACCTCCGGTGCCTGATCCCGTACCAACGTATCCTTTAGTTCCGATAGCAAACCCCACGGCAGTTATCCTTGCCACGCCTCCGAAATTTGCTTTTTGCGTCCAGGTATTTGACGAAGGATCATATTCCCAGAAATCATTCAGCTGGTTTGTTCCATCACTTCCTGTTCCGATATACCCTTTGGTTGCTGTGCTGAAACCGCATGCCTGGTATCTCGCCACCCCGGCTAAATCTGCTTTCTGTGTCCAACCATTGGTGGCAGGATTATATTCCCAAAAATCTTTTCTTATCTGTGACGCTCCGGTTCCCGTTCCGAGGTAGCCTTTCCCTGCAATGCTGAAACCCACTGCAGTACTTCTGACGCCACCGGGAAATGATGTTTTTTGCGTCCAGATGTTGGTTGACGGATCATACTCCCAAAAATCGCTGGAGGAAGTGGGTGCAAGCCCCGTCCCTATATATCCTTTGCTGCCTATGCTGAAACCGGCAGCCAATTCCCTTCCGGCCGTTCCGATATTTGCCTTCTGGGTCCATGTATTTGCCGAAGGATCATATTCCCAGAAATCATTCCTGTAACCGCTTGTGCCATCGTTACCGGTTCCGATATATCCTTTAGTTCCGATGCTGAAGCTTACAGCTCCAAACCTCGGTGTCATAAATGTTCCGGCAGTGACATTTAACCCGATGCCATTTTTTTCCGTCCATGAGTCAGGAACCTGGGCGTTTAATAATGCAGCAGCATGAATAATGAAGATAATAAAAATTATTTTTTTCATAGAGTGAGTGATAAAAGTTCAATTACAGAGGTCTGAAGCATTTTTATTTGCTTCAAAATTAGACCCAATAAAATTCCTGTGCAATACTACAATAATACGATTTTTGGGTAAGGGATGCAAGTTTGAAAAGAGCAAAGTAATCAGGCCAAACAGCAGTTGCCGGATATTTCCTGCTGCCTGCCGAATATTTCTATATTTGAGAAATATTCGGCAGGTTTTGTAGGAAAACCTGCTGATATTTAAATGTTATCCGCAACTGCTAACCGCTCCGATTGAACTGTAGTGCTAACTTGAAACTGATTGCAAGAAACAAACTGACAAAAAACAAGTTATAGGCACAATATGTTAAACCATATATTCACACCATTTCCAGTTCTGAAAACAGAGAGGTTAACTCTAAGACAACTTTCTGTCAATGACGACAAAGAGATATTTGCACTTCGCTCAGACAAACAAGTGAATAAATATATTGACAGAGACCCAAGTAATACGATTGAAGACGCAAGAAAATTTATTGATAAAATTGCGGAAGTTGTCAGGCAAAACGAAGGAATTTATTGGGCAATTACTCTAACTAATAATGACAATTTAGTCGGAACAATTTGCTTATTTAACTTTTCAAACGAAAATGACCAAGCGGAAATAGGTTATGAATTATTGCCAGCTTTTCAGGGACAAGGAATAATGCAAGAAGCAACATCAAAAGTTATTGCATTTGGACTTGATGTTATAGGACTAAAAGCAATTGAAGCATACACACATCTTGAAAACAAAAACTCATCAAAACTTTTAGAGAAATATAACTTCAAGAAACAAGAAAACATTGACAGTAATTCAAATGACATGTTTGTTATCTTTAAACTTTCTACAACTTGATGACTTACCAAATTAAAGTATCAATGCAACGACACGATAACGAACTTCTAATAAACAGTTGTGCGGACTTCAAATAGTATCGCTTCTTATGAACACAAGCTGGCTCATCCGCCTCAGGCGGATACCCTCCCTTCTTCGTTATATGCAACTCTTGGGCGACAACTTAATTCCAAACTGACTGCATGAAATAAACAGTGAAGCACTTTATAAAAATGAAAAACTTAATTCTGATTTTGATTTCCGCAAGTTTGTTTTCCTCTTGCAGTGAAAGACCTTTAGCAATGGCAGATAATGATTTTGATGTGAGTGTTGCTAATCCAACTTATTCAGCCAACAGACCAAAGGTTTTGTTTGACGAAGGCCACAATAATATCCACAAAACCACAGGGACGTACCAGCCATTTGCAACTCTGATTAAAAATGACGGTTGCGAGTTAGTGGCAACTACCAAACAAATTACAAGCGAAGTTTTATCAGGGTTTGACATTTATATTATCTCAAATGCAAGAGGAACAGGTGACTTAAATGATACACCGGCTTTCACCGGGCAAGAGTGTAACTCAATTCAAGAGTGGGTAAACAATGGCGGTTCATTGCTTTTAATAGCAGACCATTTCCCGATGGGTTCAGCAGTTGAATTACTTGCAAATAAATTTGGAGTGGAAATGCAAAAAGGAATGGTGCAAGACAGCGTTTATCACGACAAGTCATCAACAGATGAAAGTCAATTAGAATTTTCCAGAGAAAATAAATTACTTGCAGATTGTGAGATTACAAAAGGAATAGACAAGGTAATAACATTTACAGGACAGTCAATTAAATGTAGCGACAGTTGCATTTCGTTTTTGAATTTATCAGATGTTGCGTATGATTTGTCACCTAAAACAGAAGTTATAAAAGATGGCAATGACACAAGAGTAAATGTAACATTTGACAATCCACAATCTGCTAAAGGAAGGTCTCAAGGACTTGCATTAAAATATGGTAAAGGCAAAGTGATTGTATTGGGAGAGGCGGCTATGCTTTCTGCTCAACTTGACAGAGATAATTCAAAGTTTGGGATGAGTGTTAATCCAGATAACAAGAAACTTGCATTGAATATTATTCATTGGCTTGTAAATCGTAACTGACAAATGATAATGAGGCGAACATCTAACAAATTTTTGTGCGGACTTCCAACAGTTATGCTTCGTGGGAAGAGTAGAGTATGCGTATAACATCGAGATTAAAAGAAACCTGCCTGCCGGCAGGTAAAAAAAAGAATGGTTTTGAGAGGTAAACAAAGAGTTGAGCTTTCCCGCCCGAACGTACAAGTTCGGGCGGGAAATCCCTTCTTTTTTTACTTCTCTTTGCACACAAGCTGGCTCATCCGCCTCAGGCGGATGCCCTCCCTTCTTCGTTATGCGCAATTTTAACGCTTCGAACAAACGATAATGCTAACTCAAAAAAGAAAACCATGAAAAAACTTCTACTTATTGTTGCAACACTAACGACACTGACAGCAAAATCGCAGACATCATTTTATCATCCGTTTCCAGATTCTTCAGCCATATGGAATTATCATTTTCTAAACTATTGTTTTCCTTTTGGAACCAGTGATAATTATTATTCAATAACTATTTCAGGAGATACAGTAATAAACAGCCAGGTATATCATCAGCTGAATACACCGTTTCTTCTATCAACCGGCACATGTGGCGGTGGAATTTCTACCGGCTATAAAGGTTCTGTCCGGCAGGATACCGCAAACAAAAAAGTATTTTATGTTCCGCCATCAAGCAGCACGGAAGAATTGCTTTATGATTTTAACATGCAGGTGGGAGATACGGTAAAGGGGTTTCTTGAATCAATAGCTTTCCCTCAGGATACTGTTCAATCCATTGATTCTGTTTTAGTAGGAAGTGATTACCGCAAAAGGTGGAATATAAATCAATGTTATAATATTAGTTTAATTGAGGGCATCGGTTCAACTTACGGATTGATTGAACTTTCTCCGAGTTGTTTTCCAGACTGGCCAGAATATTCACTTACCTGTTTCACACAGAATGGAATGACACTTTATCCTGATACAAACACTATTTGCGAACTCATAACGGATGTGGAAAATATTTATCCTGAAAATCATTTCACAACAATTTATCCTAATCCTTTTTCAGATAAATTAAATTTCACAGTTAATAATAAAGAGCGTTCAGAAATTATTCTTTATGACATTGCTTCAAGAAAATTATTACAACAACAGTTTATAAATTCTGTTTCGCTAAACACAGAACAACTTTCAAAGGGTTTGTATCTTTACGAAGTGCAAGACAGAAATGGTTTGTACAAGAAAGGAAAAGTCGTGAAAGATTGAGACGGCATGACTTCGCACCGGGAAAAAAACGGCTGATATATAAGATTAAAAGAAACCTGCCGGCAGGCAGGCAGGTAAAAAAAGAAGGGCTCCCGCTGAAGGCCGGGACAAGTTTTGAGAGGTAAACGAAGTGAGTGCAAATAATAAACAGAGTAGCGTAATTAAACATGAGAGCATTCCCGCCCGTACCGAACGGTACGTTCGGGCGGGAAAACCCTTCTTTTTTTACTTCTGGCTTTACACAAGCTGGCTCAAACAGCCACTGGCTGTTTGTCCTCCCTTCTTCGTTATGCGAAACCCGTATCGCTTCAATTGAACTGTAAAGCGAATTCAAACAGAATGCAAGAAACAAGCAGAAATTTTCAAAGTTAAAATGCGAAATTCTCTTTTAATATTACTAATCTGGATGTTTAGCTTAACCAATTTAACAATTGCTCAAGTAGTTTTTCAGAAAGGTTATAAGGTTATTGATAATGGATGGGGTACATCAATTCAACAAACAACTGACGATGGATATATTATTACAGGATTGACTTTTCTTCCTTCTCCAGCTAACAATCATGATGTTTTTTTACTTAAAATGGATTCGCTCGGTGATACACTTTGGACTAAGACTTATGGTGGACTACAAACTGATCGTGGTCATGGTATTCAACAAACCTATGATGGTGGTTACATTATTGTTGGTACTACTTTAAATGCAGGAGGGTTTAAAGAAACTCCCTTTTTAATTAAAACTGATTCTTTGGGAGATACACTTTGGACAAAACGATATAATTCGGTAAATGATTTTTATGCATATTCTGTTCAACAAACAAAAGACAGTGGATACATTATTTGTGGAGGCATGAGTGATTTAATAAGAACAGATGCTGACGGAAATGTACTTTGGACAAAAGAATACCAAGGAACTATTGCTGAGATTGGACATTCTGTTCAACAAACATTAGATGGTGGTTTTATTTTTACTGGAATGACTGAAAATTTTGGCGCTGCAGACGCTAATGTTCATTTAGTCAAGACTGATAGCATTGGAAATCCTCTTTGGGAAAAAATGTATGATTCGGGTTTAGCCGAGCGTCCTGAATCTGTTCAACAAACAGCAGATAGTGGATTTATTATTAATTGTTGGACATGGAATCAAAATGGACTTTTAATAAAAACCGATTCAATCGGAAACTTGCTTTGGTCAAAACAATATGATGGAACAGGTGCGCTTGGCTTCTTTACTGCCAAGCAAACTTTCGATGGTGGTTATATTTTGAGTGCAGGGCACTCCACATATGGGGCAGGCGATGGTGATGCTTATTTAATTAAGTTTGATAGCATTGGAAATCTTATTTGGTCAAAAGTGTTTAATGTATCGGGACCTGACGAAATAAGTTCTGCAATTCAAGCGAAGGATGGTGGATATATTGCAGTAGGGTATGCCCAAATAAATTTTTCATCTGTATATATTTATCTAATAAAAACTGATTCAAATGGAGTAAGCGGTTGCAATGAGATGAATGCGCCAACAGTTGTTACTTCACCTGCCACAACAGTAATCTCTGTTTCATCATTGGTAACAAATCTAATTATAACTGTAGATAATCCAGGTTATGCAGTTAATAGTGGAGGTATCATCACCGACCTTTGTACCTTAGGGTTAAATGAAACCTTAAGTAATTCTTCATTGCTCATTTCTCCTAATCCTTCCTCAGGAAAATTTTCAATTTCATTTTCCGCTGAGTTTCTAAAAGGCGAAATTGAGATTTACAATATAATTGGTGAAAATATTTTTAGAGACTTAATTTACTCTCCATCAAAAACGGAAATTAATCTTAAAAATATTCCGTCAGGAATTTACTTTGTTAAAGCATTTGACGGAAAAAAGAGTTACTGCAAGAAATTAATTATTGAAGAGAATTGAACGTCATAGTTTCATAGACACAGTCGGGTATTCGCATAACACAAAGATTAAAATGACGATTTTAGATCTTAATAAACTTCCACAGATTTCTAACATAACAGGAGTTTTGAAATGTGATCCATTTCAAGAATTTCCTGAACTTAAAGACCTTGGTGAAATTTCAGAAAGAATATATGGTTGTGGACTATTTAATGGTTCAAAACAAGATAAAAAATATCCTGACTTTTCTGAAAAAGCTCATCTGAGAGCAGCATTAACCGAATTGGTTTCTATTAGTGAAATGCTCAAAAATCAATTTCCAGCCATTACAATAGATAACACAGACTTACCTCTCCTTTATTTTTTCAAAGAGTTAAGGGTAACAAACTTTCATGTAAAAACGTTTTTTCCAAATAAAATAAAATAAAAGGTAAAGCAGCAATGTATGACTCGACAACAGAAAAAATAAATTCAAACGAATTTGAAGTGGAGAATTTTATTATTGACAATTGTAACATTGCCTTATTTGAAAGCAATAGCAACTATTCAAAATTTTATAAAACGCAAGAATTTGAGAAGACAATTGAATGGGTGGATGTGAACCAAAGAATTTGGGGAATATCTCATGTAATTGAAGCAACCTTAAGACAATATTGCGAACTAATTAAAAAATACCACCGCTAACAATCAGATTAAAAGAAACCTGCCGGCAGGCAGGCAGGTAAAAAAAGAAAGGCTCCCGCTGAAGGGCGGGACAAGTTTTGAAAGGTAAACAAAGAGTTGAGCTTCCCCGCCCGTACCAAACGGGCACGTTCGGGCGGGAAAACCCTTCTTTTTTTACTTCGCTGGCACACAAGGTTGGCTCATACAGCCATTGGCTGTATGTCCTCCCTTCTTCGTTATCAATCATGCTTGGCGCAGTGCTAACTTGAAAGTGATTGAAAGAAATGAACTTAAAAAAATAAATTAGCATCATGACATCAAAGGTTGAACTATTCTACGATACCTACAAGAATTACGCTGAAGTTTTATACGGAGAAATAAGAAAGGAAACTTATGGAGAAGATATTGGACAGACCAGTTGGCTGACTGCTGACGAATACCGGAACTTTTTTTCACTGATGCATCTGTCACCCAATCAAAAAGTACTGGAAGTAGCTTCAGGTTCGGGTGGTCCTGCTGTCTTTATGGTAAAAGAAACGGGTTGCCGGCTTGTTGGAGTGGATATTAATGAAAATGGTGTCGCAAACGCAACAAAATTAGCTGCGGAGAATGGTCTTACGGACAAAATAGAATTTGCTGTTGCGGATGCGTCTTCATCACTTCTGTTTGCTGACGGGACATTTGATGCCATCGTGTGCATTGATTCAATAAATCATTTCAAAGCAAGAGAAAATGTGTTTAAAGAATTCAGGAGAGTGCTGAAAAAAACGGGCCGTTTACTATTTACAGATGCGGTTGTAATTACCGGGATTTTGACTAATGAAGAAATCGCCATCCGAAGTTCACTCGGATTTTTCCTGTTTGTTCCTAAAGGCGAAAATGAACGGCTGCTGAAAGAATCAGGGTTTCGGGAAATTGTTGCCAGGGATGTTACGGATAATATTATTGCCTCTTCCCGCAAATGGCATGATGCGAGAGAAAAAAGAAAATCAAGCTTATTGAAATTTGAAGACGAAGAAAAGTTCAACGGGGTGCAAGCGTTTCTTCAAACGACATATCTTTTGTCTTTGGAAAGACGACTTTCAAGGTTTATGTATACATGTCTGAAGTAGAAATAAAAGTACTTTAAAGAAAAAATAAAAAAGAAACGAGTAAATAAAAAAAAGGAATAGCTTCTCCCCTATCCTGCCCGGGAAAAGCTTTCCCGAAGTTGCCGGTGATTTTACAGAATTTTTTAGTTTTTTTAATTATTTAAAATCGCACGCTCCTGTAATAATAATGCCGGTTTATTGTCAAAAATAATTCTTCTCGAGGTAATTTCAACGGGAATTTCTTTTCCGTTTTTATTCCAGGTGGTGCTTTTCACTTTTGATCTATCTTCCCTGAAAAGTTTTAAATGATTCTCCATTATTTCCTTGCCTTTTTCTTTCGGCACCAGGTCTAAGATATTCATCCCGATCAGCTCTTCTCTCGATAATCCCTCAAACCTGCACGCTTCTTTATTTGCATTCAGGACCGTTCCGGTTTCATCTTCAATATATATGACATCGGGTGAATTATCAAAAATATAGTAAAAGTTTTTTTCCGCTTCCGACCTTTCGCTTTCTTTCTTTTTTATTTCAGTAATGTCTTCCACTGTACCGATATAGCCTGTGATTTTTCCATTTGCATCTTTGTTAATCACAGCATTTACTGAAACCCATATTTCTTTTTTGTTGCGCGACAAATAGCGGTATTCATCACGAAATACCTGTTTATATTTTGCTGCATCATTCCAGTGTTCGTAAATCCTCTCCTTATCTTCAGGATGAAGCGCATTTACCCAGCCTTTACCCGCTGCTTCCTCCTGTGTGAGGCCTGTTAGTTCGCACCATTTCTTATTGACAAAAGTACAATTGCCATTTACATCTGTCTGATAAATTCCAATGGGCGAATTTTCAATTAAATTTCTGAACAGCTCTTCACTGGTTTTCAGCTGCTCATTAATTTTTTTTAAGGGCGTGATATCAACGCTTATGCAGGAAATTCCTGTAATTTCATTGCCTGAATGAATAGGGTTAAATGAAATTTGAGAATACGTATTTTCCCTGGAGACTATAGAATCCGTTTCAATTGAAAAGTGTTCCCCGTTCAAAGCTCTGTTAAAATATTCCATCCACTTCATTCTGAATTCAGCTAATTGCGCTTCAGGAATATATTTATCAAAGCTGTCCCCCGGTTTGGGTTCTGCACCAAATGTTTTTTCAAAAACCTCTCTGTAGTAGTTATTAAAAGTAATAAGCCGGTATTGCCTGTCAACAGACCACACGTTGTTTGGAATATTCTCAATTAACGCATTAAAATCAGACCGGGTAATCTGCAATTCTTTCTCCGTTTTAATTTTTTCCGTCATATTTCTTCCGATCAGCAGCGTGGAGGTTACCTGTTTTTCGGAATTGAATAAGGGAACATCAGTTGCTTCAATAAAATGAATGTTTCCTTTCGAACTGATAAATTTGAATGTAAACTCTCTCTTGTTTCCCCTGCAAACACCTTCATGCTGGGATCTGAATTTTTTAAAATACGTTTTATCCAGGAAACTCCAAATAGTTGCTTTTTTCAATTTAACCGGAGATTCTATTTCGATTAACCGGATTGCGGCCGGATTCATTTTGATCAGTTCGCCATGAAAGCCGATTTCAAACATGCAGTCAGGATTATTATCAAATATTACCTGCAGTTTTCCTTCACTGATCTGGCGCAGCAAGTCTGATTCATAACTTGATTTTTCGGCTGCTTTTTTTGCAATGGCATTTTGGATAACTACCGGTAAATGAAAAAGGTTGGATTTTGGCACATAGTCATCCACACCTTTTTGTATATAACTGCGCGCCATTTGTTCTGATATGCTCCCGGTAATAAATACGAAGGGAATCAGCAGGGATTGGTCTTCCAGGTATTTCAACGCCTCATTGACGCTATATTTTGAAAGCGAATACCCCGAAATAATAATATCAGGATGAAAGTGATTTACATGCCTGATAAATTCATTTTCCGTTTTTGCAGCACGTCCTTCAAATTCAATCAGCGCATCTTCCAGGATACCTTCGTAGAGTTTTATCTCCGACTGTTTTTCTTCAAGAAATAATATTTTCATACTTAAAATTAATTTAGCCAATAACCACAACTCACATGGAGCTTTTCACTCCTTAGAAAAATTTATTCTGTTGTTATTTAAAAAATACGGGGGGAGCCGTCTGCGTGCAAAAGTAAATAAAATTCAATTTAATGATGGGTTGCAAAAAAATGTTACTAACAATTTATCGTGAGTAAAACTTATTTCAATTGCAAGTAATATAGAAATAATGCCTTAAAAACCCCTGTCCTGCCCCGAATTCCTTCTTAACTCTTTCCATCTTACAATTATTACGTGCAAAAGATGAAATGAAAAAAAATTTTAAATGGAATTCTTGAAATGGATGATGGATAAAGGATACAGCCTGTTTGTCTTTCAGTTTTTCAATCCTGTTTCAACGGATAACAAAACTTAAAGTATTAATAATAAACCAGGTTGAAAAAAAATATTCAAGCTATATGATGCTTTTTATTACAATGTAAAGAAAAAACATTTTTTGAGGAAACGAACTCTTCGTTCATCAGTAAAATTTTCCAAACTAACAATTTTATATTCAATATCTGGCTGATTAAGCGTTATGAAAAGACATTTAACTATTAAGCTTTTAATTCCTTTTCTTATTTCCTTTTCTGTTTTGAAACCGGGCAGTTCATTATTAGCCCAGGCACTTGGATTGAATAATTCTTCGCCAAACGCTTCTTCCATCCTCGATGCAGTTTCCACCTCCAAAGGCGTTTTAATTCCGCGAATGACCACTGCACAGCGTGATGCCATTGCTTCACCGGCAACAGGGTTATTAGTCTATATAACTGATAAAACCACGGGTTTCTCTTATTATAATGGTACGGCCTGGGTAAGACTTTATTCACCTTCTTCAGGCATTGTTAAAAGAAAAACGGCAGATGAAACTATTTGCGGAACGGGAGGGTCCTGTTCCCAAAGTACAGGAACTGCCTTGCAAAATGATGATGAACTGGTGATTCCTTTACAGGCAAACGAATCGTATGTTATTGATGGTTTTCTTTTTATGATTGCCGGCAATGCGACACCGGACTGCAAAATTGCATTTACAGTTCCTTCCGGTGCCACGATGACACTTGGTTATCATGCCAACATGGGTGACAATAACACAAATATAGGAACAGACATTCTGACAACCTCAGGATCTGCAAGTGTTGCTGTCAAGAGCAGCGGAGGCTCAACAAAAGAAAATCCAATCTTCATTTCCGGTTGCATTATAATGGGAAGTACAGCGGGGAACCTTACCCTGCAATGGGCACAGAATTCCAACAGTGCAGGCAATACTGTAACCATTAAAGCAAATTCATATTTAAGGGCACAATTGATCAATTAAATTTACCGGGACGATTAATGAGAATAAAATTATTTCGTGTCCTGCTAATTTTCATAACTGTTTTATTATCCGGAACAATTTTTTTGCAGGATCGTTTAATTGCGCAGCCTATTACTAACGATGGACTGGCTTTAACTATTACTTCCGGTTTAACAATGACACTTTCAGGTGATTTTGTTAATCAGAATTCCGGCACAATAGCGAATTCGGGAATTATTGAAGCAACAGGAAACTGGACAAATAATTCTTCCGGCAACGTTTTCAGCAGCTCTGCCGGCAATGTCAGGTTTATCGGTTCAGGCGCTCAGACAATCGGGGGAACTTCTGCCACTACTTTTTATGATTTTACTATTAATAATGCTGCCGGAGCTGCATTGACATCAAATATGAATGTCTCAGATTCTCTCGCAATGACTAATGGAAAATTGAATCTTTCGAATAATACCCTCACGCTGGGGTCATCAGCAGCCATACCCGGAAAACTTTATTATCTCAATGGCTGGATGTATGGAGGAACGTTTAGAAGATGGTTTAGCACATCAGCTATAGCTAATGGTGCAGCGGCAGGTTTATTTCCAACCGGCAGTTCATCTGATTACCGCCCGGTATATATAAGTGCACCCTCTTCTGCGCCCGCAACGGGAGGAACAATAAGTGTTTCACATACATCTGCAGGAACCCTTTCATTCGTTTTATTTACTGACAGCGATGTTACTATTAACAGGCGTTATGATTCGTACTGGAGCCTGTCAACGGGAAATGGTCTTTCAGGAGGAACATATAATATACGTGCAGAAGGGACAGGATTTGCCTCGATTCCACTCTTGTCATCTCTCCGGCTGATACAGGCATTAAGCGCTGCGGGCGCCTATGGAACTAATGCAGGCACACTTTTGAATCCGCAGGTTAACCGGACAGGATTAAGCCTCGCACAGTTAACTAATAATTTTTATTTCGGCTATCCTATCAGCGCATTACCTGTGGAATTGATTTCCTTTAATGCAAATTATAGCGCGGGATTTACTGCATTAACATGGAAAACAGCGTCTGAAGTTAACAGTGATTATTATATTGTTGAACGTTCTCCGGATTTTTTAAATTTTGTTCCGGTTGCAAAAATTAAAGCAATCGGCAACAGCACAGAGACCACTGATTATTTTGCAAATGATTTTTCCCCATCAAAGGGCTGGAATTATTATCGCCTGATGCAAACAGATTTTAACGGAACGGTTCATTATTCAAAAATCATTTCTGTTAATACAGACAATTATATAAACGAAAATATTATTATAAATAACCCTGTTCAGGATAACCTGAATTTCACTTTTAACACTTCATTTTCCGGTGTCACCCTTTTTTCTCTTTATGATTTAACCGGGAAGCTCGTTCAGTCAAAAGAAATTGAATCCCCGGAAAAAAATGAAACATTTTCAATGGATTGCCGTATGCTGAAAAGCGGGTTATATTGTTTAAGTATTAAGAACGATAAACAGAGCTTTCAAACTAAAATATTTAAAATTTAATTTACCATGAGAATGACAAATTCAAAATTTTCACAGGAATCTTTAATAAAGATTCTGTGCTGCTTTATGAGTGCATGCATCTTCACGCTGAGTTCCTTGTGCGGTTACGCACAATGCCCGTTACCGGCAGATCTCGGACCAATCAGCGGTGCGGCAGTAACCTGTCCCGGAAATAGTAAAGTATACAGCTTTGCTGCAGCGTCCGGAGCTACCAGCTATACGTGGACGTTACCGACCGGGTGCAGCATCCTCGGGCAGAATCCTTATACGGGAGCTGCGCTTTCGAAAACGGTTGTTTTTGGTCCTTCCTTTACCCCGCCCGGTACTATTTCTGTCAGAGCAAATAATGCTTGCGGAAGCAGCACTCCAAGTACCAAACTGATTTCTGCCAATTATCCGCAAATGAGCACCATAAGCGGCACCAACACAGCTTGCCCGGATGATACTATTATTTATTCCGTTGCGGTGAATCCATCATTTACTTATACATGGACAGTCTCAGCTAATATGACTATTAATTCAGGGCAGGGAACGAATCTTATCAGCGTTATATATAATCCAGCATTTGTCTCAGGAAGTGTAGGAGTTTCAGGAGATAATGGATGTGGCAGCGGTCCGGTAAGAACCAAAGCTGTTGCATTACATACTCCTACGAAACCAAGTGTCATTTCAGGTTCTATTGATGCATGCCCGAATTCAACAGTAAATTATTCCGTTACTCCGGCTGCGAATACTAATTATGACTGGACAGCGCCTGCGGGAACAGTAATTGCAGGACAGGGAACCGAAAATGTTTCCATTACATTCCCGGCAGCCTTTATTACAGGAACTATTTCTGTACGTGCGCGGACTAAGTGCGGTATCTCGGGAGCCAGAACATTAAAAGTATACGGAGTGCCTGCAAAGCCAGGTATCATCACAGGTACAGCAAGTGCAATATGCAATTCCACGCAGGTTTACACTATTGCCCCGGTTATTTCTGCAACTTCTTATATCTGGACCGGAACAGCGGGCTCAACAATCACAGCCGGACAAGGAACAACTACAGCAACTATCAGCTTTCCGGGTACAGTAAGCGGCAATATCATTGTAAAACCTTCCAATACATGCGGAACCGGCAAGCAACGGACATTAGCAGTAACCGGAAATATTGTAATAGCTCAGCATCCGCAAAATTTAGCTGTTTGCGAGGATGATACTACTACATTAACTGTAAGTGCACCGGGAACGGGATTAACTTACCAGTGGAGACAAGCCGGTACAAACCTGGCTGACAACGCTGATTTTGCCGGAACACAAACACCCACTTTATCTATTCTTAAAGTTGATTCTCTCAATGCCGGTAATTATGATGTTGTTATAAGCAGCACATGCGCTGCTTCTGTTACCTCCTCCCCTGCCGCTTTTACAGTTAACATGAAGCCCCCTATGCCGGGTGACGTTACATCTGCTCCCGTAGCTTGTGCGGGTACTTCCGGAGTGTTAACAATACCTTTAAGCGTTTATAATACAACCGGCTATTTCTGGACAGCCTATGATGCAATAATTACAGGCGGACAAGGAACTACATCAATTTCTGTGGACTATGGGATTACAGGACATTCCGGGTACCAGTTTTATTGCCACGGCACGAATGGTTGCGGATTGAGTAAAATCCCATCTTCTCATTGGATCAGGAGAAGCGTTTCAACTCCTCATATTCAGGGTTCTCATTATGTGTGCAGTGGATCATCAGGTATCTCTTATACAAGTCCCGGAGTGAATGGTGCATCTTCCTACACATGGTCAATGTCAACTCCGGATATGACACTTGCCAGCGGGCAGGGTACGCTGAGTGTACTAATTGATTTCAGCCCGGGATTCACTCGCGGGGATCTCTATCTGACAGCTTCTAACCTGTGCATGACTACACCGCCCCGGATATTTCACGTCTATGTTGACACTTCCTGCAGGGTTGCCGGTGAAATTATCAATATCGTCAAGAAAACAGAAACTTCATCTTTCATCGCACCACAGATATATCCGAACCCCGCTGCAGATAATTTATATTTAGAATTTATTGCTCCGGAAAGAATTAATTATGAAGCCTCTTTAACTGATATGCTTGGAAAAAATGTTCATGCCGAACCAATAATAGCTGTTGAAGGCAAAAATTCTTTTATGCTTGATTTAAAAGATACAAACAACGGTTTATATATCTTTAAATTAAAATCTTCAGATACAATTTACCAGGAGAAAATCATAATAAATAAATAATCCGGGCAAAAGAAAAAAATAAACTCAGGAATAAAATCAGTTGCTTATTATAATTTTTTTCACAGGAAAAATGTCATTGTCTTCTGTTTGAAGAATGATAAAATATATTCCGGCAGGGAAATTACTCACATCAATTTTAGCCGGGAGTCCGGAAACTAAAGTCCGAAGTACGAGATTGCTTTGAATGTCTTTAATTGTTATTACTAAATTTTCTTTCATTCTTAACCCCGATAAATACGAGGCAGGCGGATAACTAATAACTAATAACTTTTTCACCGGGTTCGGAAAAACAGTAAAATAAGAAATTTCAATATCCATATCTGAAATTGCAGTAGCAGTATCAGGTTCATATTTCCAAAAATCGCCAAGGCGGTTGTTGGCTGAATCAATTCCGGTCCCTATGTAAAACGCATTCGCAGCAGTGAACCCTGCCGCACCTTTCCTTGAAACGGTCGGCATAGTTGCACGTTGTGTCCAACTGTCATTAATTGCATCATACTGCCAAAGATCATTTTTATATTGATTGTTTGTGTCCAGCCCGGTTGTAATAAATCCTTTTTGAAAAACAGAAAAGCCTTTTGCATCAAAGCGCGGGGTACCTGCAAAATTATTTTTCTGTGCCCAGGCATCTGACAGCGGATCATATTCATAAAAATCGTTGTAGAAAACACTGTTTGTGTCGCGTCCAGTGCCTATATATGCTTTCTGATTAATAGTAAAAGCAATAGCGCCAAAGCGTCCTGCACCAGGCAAAGAAGCTTTTGCAGTCCATGAATCTGCCAGGGGATCATATTCCCACAAGTCGTTTAAAAAAATTTGTCCGTTCCTTCCGGAACATACGTATCCTTTTTGGTTCAGCTCAAAAGCCACAGCAGCCTGCCTTCCATCACCAGGCAAAGAAGATTTAGGAGTCCAACTGTTCAGCGAGGGATCGTATTCATACAGATCATTCTTAAATATACTGTTAATATCCAATCCTCCACACACATATCCTTTTTGCCCGATTACAAATGCCGAGCAGTATTGCCTTGCTGTTCCGGGAAAATCTGCAATTTGTGTCCAGGCATTCAAAGCAGGATCATATTTCCAGAAATCAACTGCCAATATCCAGCCAACCTGGAAACCGGTTCCCATATACCCGTAATTTCCAATTGAAAAACCAACCGCATCATCGCGTTCAAGCGAGGGAAAATTGTTTTTCTGTGTCCATACATTCTGCGCATGTGACAGGAAACAAAAATGTAAAATAAATACAACACAAATTATTTGCTTCAGCATGATCTTTTAATACTCAGTAAAATTAATCATTCAGCTTATTTTTATTTGTAAAATATTTATTACAATGGAATTAATTTCTTACATGCTGTATTTTATCCTGTTCTTTAAACCGTCTCTTCCTGTCTTCAATTTTTTGATGGATCTTTTGCGACCATTGTGAATCATCTTCTGAATCATATATATGCAGATGCTGTTTTTCATCCGGCTTTAATAAATCCTCCATGTGGCAATTCAGAATGTTAGCCGCTGTTTGAACTCCTGAGGCGGCCGCACCTGCTACTCCATGTGCCATTGTGCTGGCTCCGCATAAAAACAGGTTTTCTATTTCTGTACGCCAGCTATAGGAAAACGGCCCAATCTGCTTTAAGCTCTTTTCAGTACCATAAGCGTTTCCATTTGTTGCATTTACATAAAATTCAGATGTATCGGGAGTTCCTGCTTCCATTTTAACAATTTTATTCCTGACTCCGGGTAAAAGCTTCTCCACACTATTGAGTAATTTTTGAGCAATACGATTTTTAAATTTTAAATATTCGGGGGAATTATAATCACCGGTATGAGCGAACAAACGAAATGATTCATATTCAATAAATGTAACCACTTCAATGGTGTGATACCTGCCATTATAGCTTACGGGATCTTTCAGAGTCGGGCAACTGATAAAGCATGCAGGAAATTCTTCTTCACTCATGATATCATCCACCGTCATTTCCGCGTAAAGTTTATCCAGGTCTGCATGACGAAGCTTCCATATATTTCCTGAATCAAATCCAAAAGAACGAACATCCATATCTACCGTTAAGAATAAAAAAAGTGAAGCAACAGAGTATCGTGTTTTTGCAAGCCTTGATTTCAGCTTTTTACTCAGGTTGTCCGGTCCTGCCAGGCCGAATGTCTTGGCAGGATCAGCATTAGATATCACCCGTTCTGCTTTAATTATTTCACCATTTTCTAATTGAACCCCGACAGCCTTTAATTTTTTTTTTCCTTCAAGTAATATACGCTTCACAGCCTGTCCTGTTCTGATTTCTCCGCCATATTTATTAATTGCTTTACACATGGCTTTTACAATTGCAGCGCCTCCGCCCATAGGGTAAAAGCCCCCGTTAAAATAGTGGCTCATCACTGCGCAATGCATCGGGAAACTTGCTTTGGAAGGAGGCAAACCATAATCTCCGCATTGAATACTCAATACCGCTTTCAGCTCTTCATCTTTTATATGCCAGTCAATAACTTTTTTAAGGCTGAATAATCCAAATTTACCCATGTGACGGGTACGGTAAGGAATTGTAACATGATCCCAAAAACTTCTCATCTTAGGAATCAATTGTATTTCATCGCCTACTTTTTTAACAAGATCAAGGAATTTTTTTAACCTCTTTTTCTCTGCAGGAAATTTACGGGACAGGCTTTCATATAAATTATCGAATCCTGCCGGAAGGTCAATTTTCTTTTCACCAAGCAGGCAATGCTCATAGGCTGCAGGATTCATTCTGAAAAAAGTCAAATCATTGGCAATGCCCAGGCCTTCGTACAAACTGCCGGTGCTGTCGTTTTTATCCACCAAACCAATGTAATGCACACCGGGACTAAACCGATATCCGTCCAGGTAAAAACTATGGCACCATCCCCCGGGTACGTAATGCTGTTCCAGCACCAGCACTTTTTGCCCTGCCCTTGCAAGGCACAATGCAGCAGCCAGTCCGCCAGCCCCGGAACCTATTATTATGGTGTCAATATCTTTAGCCGTATGGGTGATGACTGCTTTCGATTTTTAGTATTTTATGAAGCAGTAAAGATACTCTTATTGCAGGAATAACTTCTTTTATTGGTAAAAACGGTTAAACAATTTTTACCTTTTTCTTTATGGGCAAGGCAAAAAATCCCGTCAAATTATACCTGTTTACGAGGATGCAATTATACAATTTAAGAAAATTAAAATATCCGGATATTTCGATTTCAAATAAATTTATTGCTTAAGAAACTTTTCAGTGAAGAATTTATTTCCCTGGAAGATTTTTATAAAATAAATTCCGTTTTCCAGCATCGAAATGTCAATCCTGTTTTGATTTTGTTCTATGATGATTCTTTCACCCAGCATATTTGCTATTTCAATTTCAAAATTGTCAGCGGAAGAAAGTACAATATTGATTTCAGAGTTTGCAGGATTTGGAAAAACAGAAACATTAAAATCACTTGAAGGTATTGATACTTCCCCTTCTTTGCATGGCACACTAACCGCCACCAGTGCAGAAGTTTTTGAACACCCATTGCCATTTGTGACCTGTACCCTGTAATTTCCTCCGGCAGTAGCTGTATAATTTGATAAAGTTGCTCCTGAAATATAGTTCGTTCCTTTTTTCCATTTGTAAGTTAAACCCGTTCCTGTGTTTGCAGCAAGCACCACGCTTCCTCCTGCGCAAAATGTAGTAGGTCCCTGGGGGGTTATAGTTGCAGCAGGAAGAGGATTAACTGTTACTACTGCCGCATTTGTTGTTGTTTTAGAACATCCGGTAACAGTATTTGTAACGATCACCCGGTAATTTCCGGTGGTGGTTGCAGTATAAGATGACAAGGTAGCGCCAGAAATCAGAGTGCCCCCTTTTTTCCATTGATAACTTCTGTTTGCAGCTACAGGAGCATTGAGAATTACGCTGCTTCCTGAACAAAAAGTTGTGGGACCGTCTGGCGTTATCGCTGCTGAAGGCAATGTGCATTCACTCATTTTATGAACAAACATGTCAGGATTACCCAGTGCCGTTAAATTAACTATTCCTGCATCAGGATCAAAATCAACAGTTCCTGCAAAAACACCGGTCGTATAAACACCTCCCGAGGCACCTGTTGCAATTGAAAATCCCTGGTCAAAGAAAGTTCCTCCTAATTTTTTTGCCCAGACAAAATTCCCGTTTGCATCTAAATTAGAAATGAATATATCGCTGGAACCGGCAGATGTTAAATTGTAAGTTCCCGATAAATCGGGATCGAAATCAATTGTGCCGAAAAAGCATCCTATAGTAGTTATGTTATCTGAATTATCCACAGCAATAGAACTGCCGTAATTGCCGGTACTGGTTCCTCCCATTTGTTTTGCCCACACAAAATTTCCTGAGCCATCTAATTTCGAAACGAAAATTCCCTGTAATCCGGAAGAAGTTAAATTGAAGACGGCTCCTCCCGGGTCAAAATCAGCTGTGCCTTGAAAAAAACCAATAGATAAAACATTGCCCGATCCATCAATTTTTATTGAATTTCCCTGCTCCTGCGAAGTTCCTCCGAGTTGTTTTGCCCATACAAAATTTCCGGAGGCGTTTAATTTTAATAAAAAAACATCATCATTGCCTGTTGAGATTAAATTAAAACTGCCGGTTCCCGGATCAAAATCTGCTGTTCCGGTAAAATAACCAGTTGCATAAACATTTCCCGATCCATCCACAGCAATGGAGCCTCCATAGCCATTTAGTGTTCCGCCAAATTGTTTTGCCCATAAGAAGTTTCCTGAAGAATTTAATTTTGAAATGAAAATATCAGAGTTCCCTTCAGGAGTTAAATTAAATGTCCCGGCTCCAGGATCAAAATCGGCAGTTCCATTAAATATACCTGTTGTATAAACATTCCCGGAACCATCAACAGCTATTGAATAGCTGTCATCATTTGAAATTCCACCAAGCTGTTTTGCCCATACAAAATTTCCGAGAGCGTCTAATTTGGAAATGAAAATATCCGTGCTGCCTGCAGAGGTTAGATTAAATGTACCGGCATTTGGATCAAAGTCTGCTGTTTCCGAAAAACTACCTGTACTAATAGCATTACCTGATCCATCAATTGTAATAGAATTTCCCTTATCAAGAGAAAGTCCTCCGAGCTGTTTTGCCCACAAAAAATTTCCTGACGCATCTGATTTAGAAATAAAAATATCTTCCTGTGTATCAGTGGGAGCAGTCGCTAAATTAAATATACCTGTTCCGGGATTAAAATCTACTGTTCCATAAAAGTATCCGGCAGTAAAAATATTACCCGATAAATCTACTGCAATGGATTTTCCGGAAGGACTTGCTGAAGAACCGCTGCCCGTTGCCCAAATCAAATTTCCGTTCACATCAAATTTTGAAATGAAATTGGCATTCTTATTACCCTGCATATATATATTAAATATGCCGAGTCCGGGATCAAAGTCAACAGTACCAATAAAAGTACCCGTGCCGTATATATTACCGGATCCATCAATAACTATAGAAGATCCCGCATCATTTGAAATTCCTCCCATTTGCTTAACCCATAAAAAATTTCCGGCATTATCTAATTTTGAAATAAAAATATCATTGTTTCCTGCTGAGGTTAAATTATAGGTACCTGTACCGGGATCAAAATCGGAGATTCCGTAAAAATAACCTGTAGTATAAACATTACCTGCCACATCTACCGCAAGCGAATATCCTATATCTGCTGATGTTCCACCCAACTGTTTTGCCCAAATAAAATTTCCTGAAGCGTCTAACTTGGAAATGAAAACATCAAGTGATCCATAAGATGTTAAACTAAATGTTCCTGCTCCCGGGTCAAAATCTCCATTATTAAAATAACCGCTTGTATAAACATTCCCTGAACCATCAACTGCAATCGAAAAAGCTAAGTTGCTGCTGTTTTGAATACCACCAATCCTTTTTGCCCAAACAAAATTCCCGGAAGCATTTAATTTGGAAATATATGTATCCGAACTTCCCGAAGAGGTTAAGGTGAATATTCCTGGACCCGGATCAAAATCTGGACTGCCATTAAAATAGCCGGTTGTAAAAACATTTCCCGCCCCATCAACGGCAATAGAATTTCCAAATTCAGCTCCCAATTGCTTTGCCCACACAAAATTTCCTGAGACATCTAATTTGGATATGAAAACATCGTAATTACCGGCAGAGGTTAAATTGAATGTTCCTGCATTCGGATCAAAATCACCTGTTCCTGAAAAGTTGCCGATAGTAAAAATATTGCCGGACCCATCTACGGCAACTGAATTTGCAAAATCAGAAGAAGTTCCTCCCAGTTGTTTTATCCAGATAAAATTTCCCGAAGCATCTAACTTAGCAATGAAAACATCCTGAAATCCGTAAGATGTTAAACTAACTGTTCCTGCACCGAGGTCAAAATCGGCAGTTCCATTAAAATAACCGGTAATATAAACATTTCCTGATCCATCAATTGCAATTGATTTTCCAATATCCTCTGACGGTCCTCCGATTTGTCTTGCCCAGACAAAATTCCCGGATACATCTGATTTGGAAATGAAAATGTCATTTCCGCCTGCAGCGGTTAAATTATACGTTCCTGATCCCGGGTTAAAATCAACTTTTCCGGCAAACCCTCCTATAGTATAAACATTATTATCAAGGTCAAAAGCAACAGAATTTCCCCAGGCGGCACCATAGTATCCTCCTATGTTCCTGGCAAATTGAAAACCGGGAATTTGTGCATACGCTTGCATTGAAGCAATAATAAGGTTAGCTGATAAGAAAATTTTTTTCATAATAATTAATTTTAAATTGTTGTTCAATTACCGGGTCTTTACAAGTTTTAAAATTTTTTTAACCTGTACCGCCTGTCCTGAACTATTCGCGAAACCATCGGGATTTTTTCCATAAATAATTTCAGCAGAATAAACTCCAGGTACTAATTTCGGATTTCGAATTGTGAATTGCGAATTGGTTATAGATTCCGATAAAATTAATTTTCCAAGCATATCATAAACACTGATGGAAATTTTTTCATTCGCAGCGTTTGAAATTTTAAAAACAAAATCTCCCGAAGAAGGATTCGGAAAAACTTTTACATCAAAAACATTTTCCGATAAAATAGTTTCTGCTTCTTTGCATGGAACACTAACCGCAACTAACGCAGAAGTTTTTGAACAGCCACTACTGTTGGTAACCTGAACTCTATAATTCCCGGCTATGGTGGCTGTATAATTTGATAAGGTGGCTCCTGAAATAAAACTGCTGCCCTTTTTCCATTTACAAGTTAATCCTGCTCCCGTATTTGCCTGCAATACTACACTTCCACCTGCACAGAATGTCGTGGGTCCCTGCGGAGTTATGGTTGCAGCAGGAAGAGCATTAACTGTTACTACTGTGGCACTGTTGGTTGTTTTTGAACAACCTGTTACGGTATTTGTTACTATCACCCTGTAATTTCCACCTGTGGTTGCAGTATAAGAAGACAACGTAGCTCCTGAAATAAGGTTAGCTCCTTTTTTCCACTGGTAGATTTTGTTTGCTCCTGCCTGGGCATTCAACACAACACTACCGCCTGAACAAAATGTTGTGGGGCCGGCTGGTGTTATGGTTGCTGAAGGGAGAGGATTAACTGTGACGATTAGAGGTGAAGAAGTGGAAGAACCGCAAGCGTTAGTTACCATCGCGGTGTAGCTTCCGCCTATCGCTGCAGACCATGTTGAATTTGTAGCTCCTGGTATAATTGAGCCATTTAATTTCCATTGACGGGTCAGTTCCGGTTGCCATGAAGTGCTCAGCCAAACACTGTTACCAGAACAAAATGTAGTATTGCCGCTTGAACCAATTGTTGCAACAGGTGGTGCAAGAGTAACAAGAACATCTGTTGATACCGACAGGCATCCGCTGGAATTGGTTATCTCCACTGTAAAATCTCCATTGGCTGCTGCTGTATAAGCTGAAGATGTCGCTCCTGAAATAACAAGGCCGTAATTTTTCCATTTATAAGTTAATCCAGTGCCGGTATTGGCATTTAAAACCACGTTTCCGCCTCCGCAATTTACTATGGGTCCCGGAGGAGTAAGATTAGCTGGCGTGGTCGAAGGAGTTACAGTAACCTGTATGCCGGACGAAGTAGTGCTGCAGCCCGAGTAAGCAATGGATATTTGTACCTGGTAATTACCTGTTTGCGCGGTAGTATAGGAAGCTGTATAGGCTGAGATATAATTTCCGTCTTTGAGCCAATTATACAAATAGTTTGTTCCCGTATTTGCATTGAGAACAACAGATTTTCCATTGCAGAATGTTGTATCTCCTGCAGCGGTTATAGTTGCGGGAGGAGGGGTCCCTGTTGTAACAGTAATGGTGTTTGAAACCATATTGCCACAGGCATTGGAAGCAGTGCATGTATAATTTCCTATCACCGTGGCATTATAAGAGGAGGAAGTTGCACCTGTAATAACCGCCCCGTTTAATTTCCACTGATATGCTGACCCTGCAGTAGCATTTGAACTAATGTGTACATATCCTCCCGTACACACAACTGTAGAGGTAGCGGATATCGTAATTGAAGGGACGGTTTGCACCGTTACAGTTAATATATTGGAAGCAATGCTGCCGCAGGAATTGGTAATAACGCATAAATAATTTCCGGAAGAGTTTGCAGTATAAGTTGATTGTGTTGCCCCGGAAATGACAACTCCGTTTTTTCTCCACAGATACGATAGCCCTGCACCGGTAGTGGCCGTGAACGTTACACTGCTGCCTGAACAAAACGTTATTGGTCCGCCTGCACTAATATTCCCGGAAGGCAATGTGCAGGTAGGGCATCCGGCAGCAGGAGTGGGATCACTTGATTCAACATTAATACTGACTCCGAGGGTTGCGTGATTCTGCTGGGATGAATAATCAGTTATTACCTGTGAGCCGACATCGTTGCAACGCCAATATCCTACCAGGTTTGGATTAGCTGCTCCGTTTAAAACCGTATTCATGTTATTTTGTATTTCGCTTTGTGAGCGTGCGCTGTTCCAGATCCGTATTTCTTTAATTAATCCATTGAATGACCAAACGCCTCCCATCCAATTATCCTTACCGCCAATGCATAAAACGGGAGCATTAGAATTTATACTGGAATTATTGCTGGTAGACCCGTTTAATTGCCCATCCACATAAAAATAAATGGTACCCGAATTTCTTGTCATAGCAACATGATGGCAAATGCCATCTCTCAGGTCAGCGCCACCGATACCTGAACCGCCACTACCGGCAAAGAATACAGGCCGCCCATCATTAATGGCAAACCTGAAACCATAGTCAGGGCCGGGGCTATTTTCCCTGTTATCAAGTATAGGCTCTTCAGTCGGAAATCCAGGGTTTACAGCCTCATCTCTAATCCAGGCTTCAACGGTGAAATTTCCAGTTCCAATAGTATTATAATAGTTTGATACCGTAGCTACCTGTTGTGTTCCGCCATCAAAGTGCAATCCATTCGAACTAAGCTGGGAGAATGAATTAAAGGAAATAGCCATCCCAGCTATAATGCAGGTTAATTTTTTCATAGTAATTAATTCTGATTAATTTTAATAAGCCTAAAAACTTTTTTATTTTCACCGGCACTAACTATAGCCGCATAAATTCCCATTGATAATTGTGAATTGGAGATGATGAATTGTGAACCGCTTGTTGTTTCGTTTAAAATTAATTTGCCGGTTGCATTAAATACTTTAATTGAAATTGTTTCATTGTTTTCATTTTCAATTTCCAAAACAAAATCTGCCGATGAGGGATTTGGATAAATAGAAACATCAAGATCGGTTTCTGTCATTAATACTTCTCCTTCTTTACACGGCACACTAACTGCCACCAGTGCTGAAACTTTTGAACATCCATTATTATTAGTTACCTGCACCCTGTAATTACCTCCTATAGTAGCAGTATAATTTGATAAAGTAACTCCGGAAATAAAGTTGCTCCCTTTTTTCCATTTGTAAGTTAATCCTGCCCCGGTATTTGCTGAAAGAACTACACTTCCTCCTGCACAGAATGTCGTGGGTCCCTGCGGAGTTATAGTTGCAGCAGGAAGAGCATTCACTGTTACCATTGTTGCGCTTCCGGTTGTTTTAGAACAGCCTGTTACAGTATTTGTTACAATCACCCTGTAATTTCCTCCTTTGGTTGCAGTATAAGAGGATAACGTGGCTCCTGAAATAAGATTAGTTCCTTTCTTCCATTGGTAAGCTTTATTAGCTCCTGCTGATGCACTGAGTACAACACTGCCGCCTGAACAAAATGTTGTGGTTCCGCCTGGTGTTATCGTTGCGGAAGGCAGCGTGCATTGGCTCATTTTATGAATAAAAAGATCGAAAGATCCATGTGCGGTCAGATAAGATGTCCCAGTACCCGGGTCAAAATCGAGAGTTTGATAAAAAATACCACTGGTATAAATATTGCCTGATCCGTCAAGAGCACTCGAAGATCCCTGCTCACTTGATGTACCTCCTAATTTTTGTGCCCACACAAAATTCCCTGAGGCATCCAGCTTAGAAATAAAAATATCATAACTGCCTGCAGAAGTTAAGTTAAATGTTCCTGCACCCGGATCAAAATCTGCAGTTCCATAAAAATCCCCGGTTGCATAAACATTCCCTCCGGCATCTGAAGCGACCGATCGCACAAACTCTCCATCCGTACCTCCCAGTTGTTTTGCCCACACAAAATTGCCTGAGTTATTTAACTTAGAAACAAAAATATCATAGCCCCCTGCCGCTGTTAAATTATAAGTTGCTGCGCCCGGGTCAAAATCGGCAGTACCACTAAAAGAACCCGTAACATGAATATTGCCAGATGCATCCACTTCAACTGAAGAACTCGTTTCATTTAAAGTGCCTCCTATCTGCTTTGCCCAGATAAAATTGCCTGCGCCATCAAACCTGGAAACAAAAATATCGCTGTTGCCTGCGGAGGTTAAATTGTATGTCCCTGCTCCGGGGTCAAAATCCATAGTACCTCCAAAATAGCCTGTAAAATAAATATTGCCCGATGCATCTGTTTCAATATCACTTGCAATGTCAGTTGAAAGCCCCCCGTATATTTTTGACCATAGTAAATTCCCTGATGCATCTACCTTATTTATATAAATTTGAAAGGCATTTGTACCCGGGAAATAGCGGCCGGCAGTAAAAACATTTCCTGACGCATCCACTGCAATTGAATATACATCTTCTGACGTAGTGGTACCTAATTTTGTTGCCCACACGAAATTTCCTGAGGCATTTAATTTAGAAACGAAAATATCAAAGTTGGCAGAGGACGCGGTTAAATTAAAAATTCCGGCACCCGGGTCAAAATCGGCTGTTTCCTTAAAACTCCCAGCCGTATAAACGTTTCCTGACGCATCCACTGCTATTGAATTAGCATAATCTTGAGCAATACCTCCCAGTTGTTTTGCCCAAATAAAATTTCCGGAGGCATCTGATTTGGAAACGAAAACATCTCCTGACAAATCGGTTGCAGCAGTGCTTAAATTAAATGTTCCTGCTCCCGGATCAAAGTCAACAGTTCCATAAAAATAGCCTGTTGTATAAACATTACCTGCTAAATCCGCTGCCACGGATTTTCCGTAAACAGCGGCACCCGCTCCCGCACTCTTTGCCCAAACAAAACTACCGGTGGCATCTAATTTTGAAGTAAATCCGAAGCTACCTCCAAGAGCAATCAAAATAAAGGATCCGGCACCCGGGTCAAAATCGGCAGTACCATTAAAAGAGCCGGCAACATGAACATTACCGGATCCATCAACAGCAATTGAACTACCATAATCAGATAAAGTTCCGCCCAATTGTTTTGCCCAGGCAAAGTTTCCGGAAGAATTTAATTTATAAACAAAAACATCTGTTGAGGCAGTTAAGTTAAAAGTTCCGGCTCCCGGATCAAAGTCAACAGTTCCGCTAAAATTTCCGGTAGTATAAACATTCCCTGCCATGTCTGCTGTAATTGAACTTCCGTATTCACTGGATACTCCCCCTAATTGAGTTGCCCATAAAAAATTTCCTGAAGCATCTAATTTGGAAATGAAAACTTCCTGATCACCCAGAGACGTCATGTTAAAAACTGCAGGTCCCGGATCAAAGTCGCCTGTTCCCCAAAAGGTACCGATAGTATAAACATTTCCAGAGCCATCTGTTTTAATTGAATTTCCATAATCGCATAATGTTCCTCCAAGCTGTTTTGCCCATACAAAATTCCCCAGGGAGTTTAGCTTGGAAATAAAAATATCCTGACTTCCTCCTGCTGACGTTAAATTAAAAGTTCCGGCTCCCGGATCAAAATCAATGGTATTGGCAAAATAGCCTGTAGTATAAATATTCCATGAAGCATCTATTGCAATAGACCTTCCTACTGCTATACTTCCACCCATACGTCTTGCCCACACAAAATTTCCCAGGGAGTTTAACTTGGAAATAAAAACATTAGAAAAATTACCACCGGTATTTAAGAAATAACTTCCTGCCCCCGGATCGAAATCTACATTTCCCATAAAACTACCGGTGGTGTAAACATTGCCTGCCCCATCTATTACAACCGAAGATGCGTCATCATCCCAGGTGCTGCCAAATTTCTGAGCCCAGGTAAAATTCCCTGAAGGATCTAATTTGCAAATAAAAATATCTTCACTGCCAATTGAGGTTAAATTATAAGTTAATACGCCCGGGTCAAAATCCGCAGTACCGTTAAAAGAGCCGGTAACATACAGATTACCTGCTCCATCAACAACCATTGAACTGCTCTGATCACTGAAAGTTCCGCCCAGTTGTTTTACCCATAAAAAATTTCCGGATGCATCCGATTTGGTAATATAAATATCATAATTGCCGGCAGAAGTAAGGTAGGCTGTTCCTGCTCCCGGATCAAAGTCAACCCTCCCCTCGAAATAGCCCGTTGTATAGACGTTATTGGAAATGTCTAACGCAACTTCAGACCCGGTCGCAAATCCATAATAACCTCCCATATTTTTTGCCCATTCAAATGCGGGTGATTGGGCATATAGCGCCTGAGAAATAACAAAACAAAATATGGCGGTAGATAAAATTATTTTTTCCATAAGTTCAAAAATTAGAGTTATTACTATCTGCCTCAAAATTAAACCCAATAAAACTCCTGTGCAATACTACTATAATACGATTTTTATTATCGTTTCGGCAGTAAGTTAAAA
>DATEMK010000592.1:0-2224 GCA_035275625.1 Bacteroidia bacterium | reverse complement strand
TTATTAATATCACATAGAAAAGGAAGAGTGTTTGGGATTGTATCATCAGGTATATCTGTTAATATAACCTGTGCATTCAATTTCTCCGCACTAAGGATTGCTCCCGCAACTCCGGCATAAGCCTTAATTTGTTTTTTTAGTTTTTTATTCACTGTTCTTCAGTTCAGATTAGAATAAAAAGTTATTGCCAGGATATTTTCAACAACGAAAATACGACAATTATTTTTTTAAAGATTTATTTATTCAAAAACTAATGAACAGTTGTAACGGCAACTAAGAAAAGCCTGTTGCCCTTGAAAATTTATGATTTTTTTTTGCAGTACGCAGCTTTTTAAAACCTGTGAATTATGTAACTTTTTTCTGGAATTATGTAAGGTTTTTCATCATGGCTGCATTTAGTTTTACACCCCTCCGAAATCAGGGAAAGCATTTACCGTGAAAAATAAAGTGCTTAATGGCACGAAAAATAAAATAGCCAATAAAACTTTGCCGCCACCGGTTGCTAAGATTGAAAACAGGAAATTCTTTAGCAAGCGTATTCCATTGGGTTATGTGATTCTTATAACTCTTACATTCTGCGTTATTTTTTATTGGCGGAACAATAAGCTGGATGCCGGAACCAGGGATAATCGCCTGCCTGTAATTGAGATGAACACTAACCTCTCACCATCCGAAGTAAAATACCGGGCAAATAATTATCAGTTTGCCCGTCCGCTCCTATTAACTGACGCAAGCAGCGAATCTGAAAAATTAAGCTCGCTTAAAAATGATCTCAATGATTTTATTAAGAATAAAAGAAAATCAGGAAAAATAATCAATGCTTCAGTGTATGTGGAGAGATTAAATGACAGCCAATGGAGAAATGTAAATGATGATCTGTTTTATACCCCGGGAAGTTTGATGAAGGTTCCCACTATGATGATTTTTCTCAGGGAATCGGAGATTAAGCCGGAGCTTTTAAACAAAGAAATTTTCTATTCAAAAGTTCCGGGTGACCTGTCGGTCCAGACATTTAATTCGGGATCTATTGAACCCGGCATGAATTACACCATTCGCAAGCTGTTGTATTTTATGATTGCCAAAAGTGACAATCATTCTACTATGCTGCTGGATGCGCAGCTTTCTTACCCGATGCTTAATCAGCTGTTCGCTGATTTGGGATTGCCCGCGGTGGATAATAAGTCAACATCTTATTCGATAACCGCTTCAGGGTATTCAAGATTTCTCCGCATGCTGTATAACGCGACTTACATCAGCAATGAAGATGCCGATTTTGCTTTAAGTTTACTTACCGAATCTACATTTACCAAAGGGCTTAGTGCCGGGCTTCCTGACGGAACAAAAATAGCGCATAAGTTTGGCGAAGCAGGGTCTGCAACAGGCGGGCGCACACAGTTACATGAGTCGGGAATTGTTTTTATGGATAATAATCCTTATTTAATAACAGTGATGACACGCGGGCTGGATGTTGAATTACTTCCTGAAATCATTTCTGAAATTTCGAGCCGGGTTTATAAGGAGATGACACTTCTTGCCGGTAATTCATAAATACACTTTCCTTTAAAGGTTTTGCCCTGTCATTTCAATTTCATTACTTGCTCTAACAACGGTGTAAGCGGATAACAATCTGTAAAAATCCGCAAAATCTGCGTTCTGTTCCTTTATTTTACACCATGCAGAAAAATAAATTCACCCGGCTGGTGATGAATCCGAAATTTATCCTTGGTGTTTTTATTTTGTTTGCTGTTGCTGCCGCAATCGGTCAATACCTGAAAGGACATCCCGGGGAAGCCTATACACGCTATAATAATTACATCATCTTTCGTGAATCTTTTCATCACTTCATTCACTCCATTGACCTTTACAAAAACCACGAGCCGGAACATTTTGACTATTATAAATACAGTCCCGCATTTGCTGTGGCAATGTTCCCTTTTACTTTTCTTCCTGATTTACCGGGACTCATTCTCTGGGATCTGCTCAATGCGCTGATTTTATTTTTCGCAATAAAAAGCCTCCCGTTAAAAAATCAAAATGTAAAAATTTATATCCTCTGGTTTATTCTCATCGAACTCATGACCACTTTGCAAAACTCACAAAGCAATGGTTTGGTAATTGGATTTTTGGTTTTCGGTTTTAATAAATTTGAAAAAGGAAATATTTTCCTTGCTTCGCTGTTTATTTTGCTCAGTGCATATATAAAAATTTACGGTGCGCTGGCTGC
>DATEMK010000591.1:0-14840 GCA_035275625.1 Bacteroidia bacterium | reverse complement strand
TTTTAACTTTGAGCAATTAAAACCACTTTTCGTGATGGCATAAATTTTTTATAGTCAAAATGTTCTTTTCTACCGATTTATGTTAAACTATTATTAAAAAAATAACCGATTATGAATAAAAATTACTCTTCAAATACCGAACAGACAGAAAAAGGCCCTGTTCAGCGCCAGTCTCCCACTTTCCGCTCTTTATCAGATGCATGGTTTTTGGCAATCATCCTTCTTATTTTATTATTTATTTCATTTGTGAGTGAAGCTCAGACTTATCCATCATCTTTCAGCCATGTTTTAATCACGAATGGCATATCCAGCCCGACAAACATGGAATTCGCTCCTGACGGAAGACTCTTTGTTGCACAACAGAACGGGCAACTTCGTGTAATAAAAAATGGCGTACTGTTAACAAAGCCATTTATCAGCTTAAATGTTGATCAATCCGGTGAACGCGGTTTGCTTGGCATTGCTTTCCATCCTTCCTTTAACTCCAACCATTATATTTACCTTTATTATACTCTTTCATCGGGCGCTAACAACCGTGTGAGCAGGTTTACCGCAAGCGGTGATACAGTGGTACCGGGCAGCGAAGTACTTGTTCTTGATTTTGATCCGCTTGCTATTGCCACTAATCACAATGGAGGAACCATTCATTTCGGGCCTGACGGGAAACTTTATGTTGCTATGGGGGATAATGCCAATAACAACCATGCACAGAACTTATCCACCTATCATGGGAAATTGCTCAGAATAAATTCTGACGGTACCATTCCCACAGGCAATCCGTTTACAACAGGCAGTGCGCAGCAGAAGAGAATCTGGAGTTACGGACTTAGAAACCCCTTTACTTTTTGTTTCCAGCCCGGAACAGGAAAATTATTTATCAATGATGTGGGTGAATTTGATTGGGAAGAAATTAATGATGCAACCACAGGAGGCAGAAATTTTGGCTGGTCAAATGAAGAAGGTGTCAGCGGGAATCCTTCCTACACGGATCCCGTTTATGCCTATGCGCATGGCACAGGAGTCGGAATAGGCTGTGCTATAACAGGAGGAACTTTTTTCAACCCGGCATCCACTATTTACCCATCCAGTTACACAGGTAAATATTTCTTCCTGGAATATTGCCAGAAATGGATAGATATGCTGACATTTAACGGAACTACATGGACACGCTCGAATTTTGCATCCAATCTACCGGGCCACCCTGTGGCAATTACAACCGGTCCGGACGGCAATCTGTATTTTCTGTCACGTGACAACAGCGCACTCTATAAAATAGTTTACACAACTTCAAATACTTTTGAACCTCTCGCTGACAGTTATGTGAGGTCAGGCACAAATGCAAATACCAATTACGGCACTTCCACTCTTTTGCAGGCAAGAAAGGCAGCAAACACTTCCAATAATGATCAGCGGATTTATTTGCGCTTTAGCCTGGCAAATATTGGAACCAGCATCGGCAATGCAAAGCTGAGATTGTACGGCAATATGAATGCAAGCACGCCTCCTTCAGTCAACGTTGATGTGAGAAATTCGAATAATCTTACCTGGCAGGAAAACACATTGACTTATAATAATATGCCGGCACCCCAATCAACCGTTTATGGAACCAAAACAATTTCAGGAACGACTGCTCAATATTATGAGTGGGACCTTACCACGTTAATTCAGCTTCGCAAAAATGCAGGAGCAACCTCTGTTACGTTAGTGCTCAGGTGCAGTACAAATGTTTCCGCAAATTTTGTTAAATTTAATTCAAAAGAAGCTGCTTCAAACAAACCGCAATTGATAATTACATCAAGCTCTGATTTTGCGGCTTCAGAAAATGACTATCTGAAACCAGCATCCGGACTACCCGATAATACATCAGCTGATAATACCGTTACCATCTTTCCTAATCCTGCCGCAGATCAAATAACTCTTCAGCTTGTTTCAGAGCAGGAGAACAGCATCCTGAAAATAGTTGACTTAAACGGGCGGTTATGCCGGGAAGAATTTATTAACCCGGGTGACAATATCATTTCAACAAAAAATCTTTTAAATGGAATCTATACACTGACGGTTGAATCAAAAGAAGGAACCATCAGAAAAAAATTACAGATCATTAAATAAAAATCTTTTTGGGTTAGGTTAGTAAGGAGCTTCTGAATTTTCAGAAGCTTTTTCTATTTATGTAAAAAAATTATTAAAAAAGACTTGCGATTGAATAAGCGGCAATTGCTGCAATCACTCCAATCCCTGTTGTTTTTAAAGCTCCGCTCAAAGGAGGCTGCCCGGTAAATTTTGATTTGAAATATCCGAAAGTGAAAAGGCACAAAATAGTGATAAGTGATGAATACAATAATCCATCGTGTGGAACACCCGTAAAAAAATAGGCGCTCAGCGGAACAATTCCACCTACAATGTAAGCCACACCGATATTCAAGGCACTCTGAGTTGCCCGTTTCTCATCCGGCTTATCCAGGCCCAATTCATATTTCATCATGAAATCAACCCATTTATCCTCATCTTTTGCAAGTTCATCTGCAAGCAATTGCTGAGTGGGACCTGAAAAACCATACTGCGCAAATACTTCCCGCACTTCTTCTTTTTCCTTCTCGTAAAAATGTTTTACTTCATGGTATTCGCGTTTTAACTCTGAATCATAATGTTCAATTTCTGTCCTTCCTGCAAGATAGCCTCCCAGTCCCATGGCAATGGAACCTGCAGCAATTTCGGCTATGCCTGCCGTTATAATAATGGCATTTGAATCAACAGCCCCGCTTAGGCCTGCTGCCAGCGCAAAGGGGACAGTAAGCCCGTCAGCCATTCCGATAACAACATCTCTTATCAGATTTGATTGCTGGAAATGTTGTTCTTCGTGCGGATGATGATGATGTGAACCGGAGTCGTGCATATTATTTATCTTAGACCAAAAATAGAAATAAGTTTGATCCCGGTAGTTATCGGGAGAAGTTTAAAGTTTGAAGTTTTTTCAATGTTGAAGATCCCGGTTTATCTTGATTACAATTCCACTACTCCTGTTGATTCTTTGGTATTGGAAAAAATGATACCGTATTTCAGTGAAAGATTCGGAAATGCAGCCAGCAGAACTCATTCATTCGGATGGATTGCAGAAGAAGCTGTTGATCATGCAAGGGAGCAAACTGCCCGGTTGATTAATTCGGAACCAGGTGAAATTATTTTTACTTCGGGATCAACAGAAGCCATCAACCTTGCATTGAAAGGAATTTTTGAAAATTATTCTTCCAAAGGAAATCATATTATTACTGTAAGAACTGAACACAAAGCTGTTCTTGATACGTGTTCCTGTCTTGAAGCAAAAGGAGCACAAATAACTTATCTTGATGTGGACCGCAGCGGCATGATTGATCTCAATCATCTTAGTAATTCAATAAACGAATCCACTATTTTAGTCTCTGTCATGTTTGCGAACAACGAAACAGGAGTCATTCAGCCAATCGCAGAAACCGGAAGAATCTGCAAAGAGAAAAAAGTTTTATTTTTTTGTGATGCTACGCAAGCCATCGGGAAGACAAGAGTGGATGTAAACGAATATCAAATTGACATGCTGAGTATTTCTGCCCATAAATTTTACGGGCCAAAAGGAACAGGCGCTTTATACATAAGAAGAAAAAATCCAAGAGTAAAACCTGCAGCATTAATTCATGGTGGCGGACATGAAAAAGAATTTCGTTCCGGAACATTAAATGTTCCCGGCATTGTCGGTTTTGGTGAAGCGTGTGAAATTGCTGCAAAAAGAATGTGGGAAGACAATGAAAGAATTTCAAAGCTGCGCACGTTGTTAGAACAATCATTGACTAAAGATGGAGACGCTTTCATCAACGGTAGTATCAAAAACCGTTTACCAAATACAACCAATATTGCTTTCAAAGGAATAAACAGCGGCACATTTATTAAAGAAATACCGGATATTGCTGTAGCCACCGGATCGGCTTGTACATCTGCTATTCCTGAACCTTCACATGTTTTAAGAGCAATGGGATTAAGCGATGAGGAAGCCAACTCTTCCATCCGTTTCAGCCTGGGGAGATTTACTTCAGAAGAAGAGATTAAATTTGCAATTGAAAAAATAAAAAAGATAAGCCACGAATTGCACTAATTACCACGAATTGAATTAGTGAAAATTCGTGTAATTTGTGGCCAAATGAACTATGAGCCAGGAAAAAAAATTATTCCTTCTTGATGCAATGGCTTTAATCTACCGTGCATACTTTGCATTCAGCAACAATCACCGCATTAATTCTAAAGGACAAAACACTTCTGCGATTTTCGGATTTGCCACCACATTGATTGAAGTATTAAAAAAGCAGCAACCCACTCACATTGCTGTTGTGTTCGATACTGAAGCTCCCACTTCCCGGCACGAAGAATTTTCTGATTACAAAGCCAACCGGCAGGAAATTCCCGAAGACCTTGCTTTGGCGATTCCTTATGTGATAAAGCTTGTAGAAGCATTCAACATTCCCGTCATTTCTTCTGACGGTTACGAGGCTGATGACATCATCGGAACATTTGCAAAGCAGGCAGAGCAAAAAGGTTTTGATACCTACATGATGACACCTGATAAAGATTACGGGCAGCTTGTGGATGAGCACACATTTATTTTTAAACCCCCGCGCGGAGGAGGGAATGCAGAGATTCTCGGTGTGGCAGAAGTTTGCAAGCGATGGGATATTGAACGGGTTGACCAGGTGATAGACATTCTCGGATTGATGGGCGATAGTGTTGATAATATTCCCGGCATTCCGGGAGTAGGTGAAAAGACTGCCATTGCATTGGTGAAACAATTCGGCAGCATGGAAAATCTTTATGAACATACCGCTGAGCTGAAAGGGAAATTGAAAGAAAAAGTGGAGAACAATAAGGACCTCGCGTTTCAGTCAAAAAGATTAGCGACAATAATTATTGATGTTCCGGTAAAGTTTGATGAAAAACAATTAGCATTAAAAGAGCTGAATAAAGATGCATTGAAAGAACTTTTTGCCGAACTTGAATTTCGCAGGTTAGCAGAACAGGTATTGGGAGAAAAAAATAAACAAACAGAAAGTTCTCAGCCTGCAGATTTGTTTTCTGCTGCTCCTGCAAATGGAAATCAAAAGCCCGCAGCTGCTGTGCAACAGGGTTTGTTTGGAAATTTTGATCCTGGTGAAGTAGAAGTAATCATGGATGCTCCTCAGACAAATTTTTCCACAATTGAAACTATTCCGCACACTTATCATATTATTGACAGCCTTGAAAAAATAAAAAACTTAGTTGCACAACTCAGGAAACAAAAACAAATTTGTTTTGACACGGAGACAACGGGTTTAGATGTAAATCTTGCAGAATTGGTCGGGATGTCATTTTCATTTATTCCGCGCGAAGCGTATTACATACCCGTACCTTCAAATTACGATGAAGCGCATAAAATAGTCAGCGAGTTTAAAGATGTTCTGGAAGATGTAAAGATTGATAAGATCGGGCAGAATTTAAAATATGATATGGCTGTGATGAAATGGTACGACATTGAAATCAAAGGGAAACTTTTTGATACAATGATAGCGCATTTTCTTATTCAGCCCGACATGCGTCATAACATGGATGTGATGGCTGAAAATTATCTCAGCTATTCTCCTGTTTCCATTGAAACATTGATTGGAAAAAAAGGAAAAGACCAGTTGAGCATGCGTGATGTTCCGGTTGAAAAGATTTCGGAGTATGCAGCCGAAGATGCGGACATTACTTTGCAATTGAAGGAAAAATTAGAGCCTTTTTTAAAAACTACCGGGGTGCAAAAACTTTTTGATGAAGTTGAAATTCCGTTGATACCTGTTCTTGCAAATATGGAAGCCGAAGGCGTGCGTTTGGATAAAGAGGCATTGCATGAGCTGTCAAAAGGATTGGAAAAAGATATTGTGATAGTGGAAGAAGAAATTCAGAAAATGGCAGGAACAAAATTTAATGTTTCATCCCCGAAGCAAGTGGGCGAAATTTTATTTGAAGTGTTGAAGGTGATGGAGAAGCCGCCAAAAACAAAAACCGGGCAATACTCAACAGCCGAAGATGTGCTGAGCAAAATCGAAAGCAAACATCCTGTCATAAAAAAAATTCTGGATTACCGTGAATTAGTAAAATTGAAAAATACGTATGTGGATTCCTTGCCCTTGATGGTGAACCCGCGCACGGGGAGAATTCATACTTCATACAACCAGGTTGTTGCAGTAACAGGAAGATTAAGCTCTGACAATCCGAACCTGCAGAACATTCCTATCCGCACGGAACGCGGAAGAGAAATCCGTAAAGCATTTATTCCCCGAAATGAAAAATTTACTTTACTCTCTGCGGATTATTCGCAGATAGAATTACGCATCATTGCCGAATTAGCGGATGACAAAGGAATGATTGCCGCATTTAAAAGCGGGGAAGACATCCATTCCACCACCGCATCAAAAGTGTATGGTGTTCCGATTAAAGAAGTGACCGGTGAAATGAGGCGTAATGCCAAGATGGTGAACTTCGGAATCATTTATGGAATTTCCGCATTTGGATTGGCAGAGCGTTTAAACATTTCGCGCACGGAAGCAAAAGGAATTATTGAAAATTATTTCAAACAATATTCCGGTATTAAAGAATACATGGATGAAAGCATTGAGAAAGCAAGGAAAAACGGGTACGTGGAAACTGTTCTCGGACGAAGAAGATATTTGCGTGATATTAATTCGGCTAATGCCACCGTTAGAGGATTTGCAGAACGCAATGCCATCAATGCTCCCATACAGGGAAGCGCTGCTGATATGATTAAAGTGGCTATGATTAATATTCACAATGACATTATCAAAAAGAAGCTCCGTTCAAAAATGCTTTTGCAGGTGCATGATGAATTGGTGTTTGATGTTTTTAAGGAAGAGCTTGATGATGTAAAAAAACTTGTTGCTGACAGAATGAAACATGCACTGCCTTTAAAAGTTCCTGTTGATGTGAGTATCGGGTCGGGAAAAAACTGGCTGGAAGCACACTAACATCAACGAATACGAATCAATACGAATTTACGAATCGGGTTCCTGAGAATTTTGGTTGTTTTTATTTCACATTAAATAGCCCGTGCAATTCGCCCTGCACGCGTGAAATAATTTCACCGAGGTGTTCATTGTTTTCTGCAAAATTTATTTCATCAATATCCACCACGAGAAGTTTTCCCAGTTCATATTGGGTTATCCATGCTTCATAACGTTCGTTTAAACGTTTCAGATAATCAATACGGATGGAGTTTTCATAAGGACGTCCGCGTTTTTCAATCTGGTTAACCAATGCAGGAACACTTCCTCTTAAATAAATCATCAGGTCGGGAGGAGAAATAAAAGTGGACATAAGGTTAAAAAGATTCATGTAATTATTAAAGTCGCGGGTGGTCATTAATCCCATTGCATGGAGATTGGGCGCAAAGATGTACGCATCTTCATAGATTGTCCGGTCCTGGATAACTTTCTTTCCGCTTTTCTTGAGGCTTACAATTTGATTGAAGCGGCTGTTTAAAAAAAATATCTGCAGGTTGAATGACCAGCGCTGCATGTCTTCATAAAAATCATTCAGGTAAGGATTGTCATCCACATCTTCATAATGCGGTTCCCATTTGAATTGTTTAGCCAGTAAAGTGGTTAATGTTGTTTTTCCTGATCCTATGTTTCCTGCTACGGCAATATGCATGAGGGTTTGAAGTTTGAGGTTTGAAGCTTAAAGTTTGTTTTTGGTTATTCGTAAATTCGTATGGATTCGTTATTCGAACCCTGCAAAGGAAATCAAAAAGAATAGATTTCAAAAACATCTTTCTTTAAAACATAAAGACGGTTCTGTTCAATGCGTATTTTTAATGCATCATTTAATTCCTTATAAATAATTACTTTTTCGTTTAAATCAACCTGGTTTATTTCTTTCAGCATATTTCCCCCGCTAAAAATAATTTTATCATCATTCACCTGGAAATTATTTACATCAAGGGAATCTTTTATTTCCAGCGTTTTTAAATATGTTCCGAACATGTCAAAGATAAGCACTCCTGATGAAGGATTACTCAGCCACAGCCATTTTTCTGATTCCACAAGAAAAACAGGATTTAATTCTGAGTTAATTAACTGGCTCAAGTCGCTGCCTTCGAGAACCGGCTGAAGTGAAGTGTTAAATTTTTTCAATTGATTCGTTTGCTTGTCATACACCCAGTATCCATCATGACGCGAAACACAAATTAATACTGGCTGCTGCAGATTCAAATCGCGTAAATTAAATGATGACTGTACCGTAAGTGTATTATCGAGTGTAATCGCAGAAGAAAAATCTTTATTAAAAATCAACACTTTCATCGGATCGGAGGCATCAACAAATTGAATAATGCCGAAATTTTTTTGACTGAATGAAGAAACAGGTTTTCCACCAGGGTCATATTTAAATAAGCCGTTTTCCGTTACAAGATATAAATTTCCAAGATGATCAGTAGTGAAAAAAGAAGCTGTTGCCTCTATTTTATTCACGAGTGTAAGTGAGTCAGCAAAAAGAAACCGGCTGCTGAAAAAAAATATTAAAAGGATAAAAATTTTAGATTTCATAGCTTCCGGGCGATTACTTACTATTGAAATCTAAAATCTCATCTGCATACTTCCGGTGGTTGGCCAATCGCGGAACTTTGTGTTGACCTCCCAATTTATTTTTTGATTTCAGCCATCTGTAAAATGTATCCGGTTCGAGCTTACGGATGACAGGCATCCGCAATGCCATGTCATGGTAACGTTTTGCTTCGTAATCTGAATTAAGATGTTTTAACGCAGCATCAAGATTGGCAGCAAAATCATTTATATCTGCAGGACATTTTATAAATTCTATAAGCCACTCATGAGCGCCATTTTCAGTTTCGCTGAAATAAACAGGGGAGGCTGTATAATCTTTTACTGAAGAATCTGTAATGCGGCAGGCTTCTGCAATTGCTTTTTCTGCGTTATCAATAACAAGCTCTTCGCCAAATGCATTTATGAAATTTGCCGTGCGTCCCGTTATTTGAATCCGGTGCGGCTTTAATGAAGTAAAAATAACAGTGTCCCCGATAACATACCGCCACAATCCTGCATTAGTAGTAATAACCATCGCATAATTCCGGTTTAATTCTACTTCACTCAAAGCGAGTGTCTTTGGATGTTCACTTGTCAAATCCTCCGCATGAATAAATTCATAAAAAATCCCGTAGTCAAGCATCAATAACATTTCATCGGACACGCTTTGATCCTGTATTCCAAAAAATCCTTCTGATGCATTGTATGTTTCATAATACCGCATGTCATTCTTCGGAATTAATTTTTTAAATTGCTCACGGTAGGGAGTGAAATTTACAGCGCCATGAATGAACAATTCCAGGTTGGGCCACACTTCGAGCAGGTTGTTTTTTCCGCTTATGGCTAAAATTTTTCTCAGCAATACTAACGTCCATGAAGGTACGCCTGAAATGTTCGTCACATCTTCTGCCATGGTAATGCTCGCCATCCGGTCTATCTTTTCTTCCCATTCATCCATCAATGCAATGGCCATTCCGGGTGTACGGAACAGTTCAATCCAAAACGGAAGATTCTGAATAAGAATTGCGGAAAGATCGCCATAAAATGAATCATTGCTGAATGAATTTATTTTGTGACTTCCGCCAAGTGATAAAATTTTCCCATTGAAAAGTTTTGTTTCAGGATGATTGTTGCAATAAATAGAAAGCAAATCTTTTCCTCCTTTAAAATGACATTCTTCCAGCGCTTCTTCGCTTACCGGAATAAATTTACTTTTATCATTGGTTGTGCCGGATGATTTGGCAAACCATTTTATTTCTGATGACCAAAGTATATTTTGTTCCCCCTGTTTTATTCGGTTAATATAAGGCTTCAGTGTTTCATAATCCTGGAGCGGCACCCGTTCTTTAAATTCACGGAAATTTCTTATCGAAGCATAATCATATTTTTGCCCCCACTCCGTGTAACGCGCGGCAGCAATTAATTTGCGCAGCCATTCTTCCTGAACTTCATTCGGATATTTTATGAAAAGCTCAATCTGGTGAATTCGCTTTTTCATGATCCAGGAAAAAAGAGAGTTGAGTAAAGGCATTTGCAGATTCAGGGTTTAGGTTAACAGTTCACAATTACCTGTTAACGTTTAACATTCTTAGGTGTGCTAAAGGTAGGTAAAATTTTTTTTGTATTAATAAAAACAAGCATAAAAAATAAATCAGGAATGGTTTTCAGTACGATTGCTTTATATTCGCATTCCCAAAAAGAGATTAATTCAATGCTTAAAAAATTATTTTGCTCTTTTATTTTAATAATTCAACCTGCTCTTATGTTTGCTCAATTGCCTTTACAGCAGGAAGCATTTACTTCCTGCCACTGCCCCGGCATGGCAAAAATCGGAAGGGGAACCATTTATTTTTCGTTCGGTTATAACCTGGATTGGTTTACACGCAGCGACATTCACTTTAAAGATTTTAAAACGGATAATTATAATTTTACTTTGTACGATGTTAAAGGGGTTGACAGGCCTGCATTGAAATATATTTTCCAGCAGGATATAACGCTTCCTCAATATTCTTACCGCATAGGTTACTTTTTTAATGATAAAAGAGACATGGGTATTGAAATAAATTATGATCATGTGAAATATGTAATGCTGAACGACCAGCGTGTGCATATCAAAGGCCAGATTCATGAAGTGTATTTTGACACGGACACTGTATTAGACGATTCTTTTATCCGTTACGAACATACCAACGGTGCAAATTATTTTATGATCAATGGGGTGAAGCGGTTGAACCTTTTGCACTCAAGAGGGGAACTTCACTGGCTGAGCACTGTTCTGCGCACAGGTGCAGGATTGGTAGTGCCCCGGTCCGATACTTACTTATGGGGCAATCACCGGAATGACACGTACCATGTGGCGGGCTATGTAATAGGAGTGGACGTTGGCTTGCGGTACGATTTTTTAAAAAACTTTTATTTTGAGACTTCCGGAAAGGGAGCGTATGCTAATTATACACATGTATATCTTTTTAAAGAAGGCAGAGCTCGTCAGCATTGGTTTTCTTTTGAATATATTTTTACTCTTGGTTTTCAGTTTGGAGCAAAATTATTTTAACACAAGGATGTAATGCGAATTTTGAATTAATAATTTCATTGGTATCTTTGCGCCCCTGAAAAACAGCCGGAGAGAAGGAGCAAACAGAAATTAAAATTCTAATTCATGTTGAATTTTTGAATTCCAAAAAACAGGCAATGGAAAGAGAATTATCCCTTAAAATGGGTCAGGGAAGAAAATGGATAAGGGAATCTGTTTTAAAAACAATGATTGATTCGAGATTCATTCAAGGCGAGGTAGCTCAGATGGTTAGAGCGCAGGATTCATATCCGCCTGAGGCGGACGGGAGTTCGACCCCTTCCCTACTACAATAATAAAATAATGAATGGAAGAATTTGTTGTTTATGTTTTGTTATCTTTAAAGCACAATCGCATTTATGTTGGTTATACTTCAGATCTGATTACTCGATTCAAATTTCATAATAAAATCTCTAAAAAAGGATTTACAATTAAATATAGACCCTGGTGCGTAATTCATGTTGAATTTTTTAATTCCAAAAAACAGGCAATGGAAAGAGAATTATCCCTTAAAATGGGTCAGGGAAGAAAATGGTTAAGGGAATCTGTTTTAAAAACAATGATTGATACGAGATTCATTCAAGGCGAGGTAGCTCAGATGGTTAGAGCGCAGGATTCATAACCCTGAGGTCGGGGGTTCGACTCCCCCCTTCGCTACAAATATTTAAGAGACTTTTTTATTCTTATTAATTGTTTTATTATTTTTGACAAAAGAAAAAATAATCCGATGAAAAAATATATACTAAGATCTGCTGCAATTTTTTTGTTCTTATTCAACATCCAGGTTAATGCCCAGTCAAATCTTCAAATTACTTTTTATGCTGCATCATCAGCTCTTGCCGGTGTTGATACTGTTTTTATGTACTCTGGCGTAGCAGTTGATTTTCCAGGAAACTTTAATCAATTTATGACGGGTGAACTTGCGCAGCCCGGATCCGGACTTGGAAGAATGACTGAAATAGCTCCTGACCAGTGGTCAATTTGCCTGGAGCCTTTTGCTTATTTCAGCCAGGGATTATCAGGTGCTATCCCGGCTGGTAAAACAATGTATGGAATAGGTGATATTTTATTTCATAACCCATCATCCACTATAATTGTTCAATTAAATAACAATTCAGCAAATTTTCAGATAACATTACAGGCAACCAGTACAAATATTATCACACAGCCTTCTACGAATTCGTCCGGACAGTTAGATGCAGGATATATTCCCTGCTCTTTAGGAATAAATGATATTCAGATTCCAAATGGATTAATTACAAATTATCCGAATCCATTGGTTGACAAAACGGAATTTCTGTACTCATTAAAATCAGCCGGAAAAGTTTCTTTAAAAATTTACAACACTATCGGGCAGATTGTAAAAACAATTGTTAATAATGAGTTCCAATCACCCAATAAACATACTTATAAATGGGCTGGTGATAACGATAGCGGTCGAAAATTGTTTAACGGTGTTTATTATTACACGCTTTCCGTGAACAGCAAAGTTGTTCAGACTAACAAGCTGATTATTTCAAGATAACTGCCTTGAATTTTTCAAGGCCCGGGCATTTAATATTTTTTAAGGCAATATTTCTTTTTGCAATTCATCTAAGGTTACAACATGATAAAGCTCAAAAAGAGAAGTCATTAATAATGACCAAAACAGAACAGAGATAAACATATAAAGAAATATCTTTTTCCTGTTTTGCACCATGTTATTAGCAATGATAGTTCCTACCGGAATGGAAATTAAAACCGGTGTGATAAAAGCAATTCCCATCAGGCCGTATTTTTTCCAAACCTTTACCACCCTGCGATTACGCGAAGTAAATATTTTCTTAGCGGGCTGTGCATTTTTTTCAACATATAAATAATGAACTTTCACCTGTTCTTCAACATCAACTGTAGGCTCAGAAAAAAATTCCTTTTTTTTAATAATTTTTTTCAGCCTTTCTTTAATCCAGTGCCATAACTTTATAGCCTGCTCACTGAAAAAGGTGAAAACAAACACTCCGAGCATACCGCCTGCAACGCTGTAAATAACAGTTTCAAAAAAGGTAAAATCATATTGCTTATTATAATAAGCAAAAGGAGGACCTGCAATGAATTTTACACTGCTTAGAAGAATTACAAGAATTATTTTTCCAACTTCTCCCAATGTAAAATGAATCAGTTATTGATTTTAATCTGAAAATGGCTATTAATTCCCGTTGCTGCCAGGATCAGTTTTTAATTCCAAAAGCAAGGTCCCCGGCATCGCCTAATCCGGGAACAATGAATGCCTGTGCGGTTAATTCATCATCAACAGCCCCCGCCCACAAAGTTAAATCTTCGGGGAGATGACTCTTGATGAATTCTATACCTTGTGTGCTTGCTATGGCTGCTACAATATGAATATGTTTTGGCTTACCTCTTTCGTAAAGCGCTTTAATCGTTTTTACCATAGACTGACCTGTTGCAAGCATGGGGTCGCAAATAATTAAGATACGGTTTTTAAGTGAAGGTGAAGAAACATATTCGAGATGAATATCAAAGCTGCCATCTTTATGGTGTCTCCTGTAGGCTGAAATAAAAGCATTCTCAGCCTTATCAAAATAATTAAGCATTCCCTGGTGCATAGATAGTCCGGCTCTCAAAATAGTTGCAAGCACAGGCTGTTCCTTCAATACAGGAACATTTGCTATTCCTAAAGGAGTGGTCACATCTTTTTCTACCCATTCTAATTTTTTACTGATTTCGTAAGCGGCAATTTCACCCATTCGTTCCATATTTCTGCGGAAACGCATGCTGTCTTTTTGAATTTCAATATCACGTATTTCAGATATGAATTGATTAATGATGGAGTTTTGCTGGCTTAAGATATGAACCATATTGAATTACCGGGAGTTGTTTATTTTTTTATCCATTTTAACGGAAATGGAAGCCTGTTTTTTTTAATTTGTAAATATACTATTTCTTCTGCACCAAAGCTTTTGTAAAATCTTGCAAGATTAATATCATTGGATCCTTCAAAGTCAAGAATCAGATTTTTTTCTGAATGATCTTTAATAAATGTGTCTATTAACAAAGGCATGGATGATTTTGTTTTTGCTTCCTGATCAGCGCCTGAAAAAATAAAAATTGTTTTTCCATTGCTCTCTATAAAAAATGCTCCGGCAATAAGGTTTAAGGTTTCCCGGTAAATTCGGGACACGTGAGGTTTAAGGTTCAAGGTTGTCACGCCATAAATTTTTAGAATATCTTTTTGTTTTGCTGTTTCAATTATTTTTAAAAGCGCCTGGTAATTTTTTTCTTTCAGTGTGCTGAGGTTTTTTCCTTTATTCTCTCTGAAAAGTTTTATTATTTTTTTTGGATCAGCATCTTTTATAACTTCCTGGCTGTACTTTGTTGTTTTCTTCAGATTGCGTTTTAAATTTTCAGAATAATTTTTAAAAATATGCTGATATGAACTATTCAGGTTCAAATGGTGTGTTAAATTTTTTTTTTGAACGAAAGAATTAACCGTGAAATTATTTCCGGTGTTCAGATTTATTTCAATGAAACGAAATTTTTCAGGAATAGAAATTAAGAAATCATTAAGTTTATTTTCAGAGATTTTATTTTTTGAAAACAATCCCAGTTGCTGGGTGAAAAAAGGCGGAAATAAATATTCGATTCCGTATTTTTTATTTTTTGTGAGGGGAAGTACA
>DATEMK010000590.1:0-3639 GCA_035275625.1 Bacteroidia bacterium | reverse complement strand
ATTGGCAGGATTGGGATAAATAAACAAGTCATTTACTTTATTGCAGTAATTGTGCAATGCAATGACTTTTGAGAATGAAGTTTTTTCGTTATAATCTGTTTGCTGCAGGCGGTAATAGCTTATTCCTTCCAATGGTGCATCATCCACAAAAGAATAACTTGTAATTGTTGTACTATTCCCTGCACCATTCTCTATTCCTATCGTTTCAAAATCATCACCGTCATTGCTTCGTTCAATTGAAAAATAATCATTGTTGGTTTCGCTGGCAGTTTGCCATTTCAGCAGTATGTTTTTATTCTCATTGCACTCAGCTTTAAAATAAACTAACTCAACCGGAAGAGGAGCCGGGGGACCAAACTTCATAATGTATGAATCATCACCTCCCATAAATGTTCCAGAATAGTAAGCGCCTCCGCCAGGATTGTTCAATCCATTGCTGCCGGAAGCCTGCCATTCCCCGACAGCAAAAAGATTTCCGGCAGGGCCGGTGACAAGACCGGTTCCAAAATCAATTTGATTCGTTCCGTTATAGGTTGCCCAAAGACGCGTGCCGTTATTATCGAATTCAATAATATAAGAATCCTGCGCTCCTCCCGCATTGGATGGTTTAAAATAACAACCTCCACCGGGATTTAATGTCGGAAAATTAGTTGATGAGGTGTAGCCTGTGACAAAAACATTCCCTGTGAAATCTGTAGTAATTGAATAACCTGTTTCATCCCCTACTCCCATATCTAAACCGCTGCCTCCATATAAAGTGCCCCACTGGCGCGCACCGGCATTGGAAAATTTAAGAACATAAATGTCATGCCACCCGGACAATGAATTGTCATAGTAGGTGCCGCTGTTCTGTGTCGGAAAATTGGCGGATGATGTAGAGCCCGTCACAAACAAATTCCCGCTGCCATCAATGGCAACGTCATTACCAAACTCATCACCGTTGCCGCCATAGTATGTTGCCCATATCCGGTTGCCATTATTTGAGAATTTCAGCAGGAATGCATCAAAGCTGCCTCCGCCTTTGGCAGGCTGGTAATATGCTGCGCCACCGGGATTGAGCGTGGGAAGATTGTTGGCAGACGTATAGCCCGTTACAAATACATTTCCGCTGGCATCGTTGTCAATTGAATAACCCAGGTCATAAGCAGTTCCTCCATAGTAGGTAGCCCAATTAAGAGCGCCTGTATTAGTAAACTTGAGAATAAATACATCGCTTCCACCGGCATTAGTTCCCTGGAACCATGCTCCGCCACCGGGGTCTGCAACCGGCATTCCCGAACCTTCACTGTACCCGGCAATAAAAAGATTTCCCGCGGCATCTGTACAAAGGTCTGAACCTGTGCCCACACCATCACCATAGTAAGTTCCCCACAAACGGGTTCCGGAATTTGAAAATTTAAGGATGAATACACCATAAGCTCCCGCAGCAGCATTAATGCCATGATAATATGCTCCTCCACCCGGATTTAAAGTGGGAAAATCTGCTGAAGTTGTGTAGCCGGTCATATAGACATTCCCGGTATTGTCAGTTGCCAGTGAAAGGCCTGCCTCATCTCCTGTTCCTCCATAATAGGTGGACCAAAGCAAAGTTCCGTTAGCGTTAAATTTCATCAGGAAAATATCATAACCTCCAACATTTGAACCCTGGTAATAAATACCGCCACCGGGATTGTTTGTTGGTAAAAAATTTGAGGAGTTCACATATCCTGCAACAAATAAATTCCCGCTGCCGTCTGTTGCAACTCCACGCACGCCATCAAAAGCAAAACCTCCATAGTAGGTACCCCATAATAAAGGAGGATCAATAATTAAATCTTGTTTAGTATCATAAGCTCCTGTTTGGATTCCTACTTCATAAGAAAAACCTTTTCTTATTTTTTTTGAATTTTGTTTAATGGTGTAATGTGACAAAATGAAATTTGACAGGCTGCCCTGGTAACACAGAAGTGTGCCCTCGGTTAAATTTCCTAATTCATTTTCAAAATACAGCTGGTGATCGTTCAGGGAAAATTTGCCGCTGCCTTCGTAAATAAGCTTTATCATTTTGGCATCTGCTCCGGGGTGAAGAATAAAATCATGTTTAATTCCTTTGCCGGAAGCGGACAGAACCCAATCAATTTCGGGGTAGATATTAGTTATCGTTATGCGTGTATAAGTTTTTACATTAAATATTCCATCCGGACAATGCCCAAAATAATAATTCACTCCACCGGCTGTGGCTTCTTCTTCTGAAATGACATTTTCTTTTTTTATTGATGCTCCATTAAGAATCATGTCAACACGCTTCCATTCGCCTTTGGGCTTTTCAGCTTCCGGATTTATTAATCTTCCGGTGCTGTTTTTTCGTTTATGTTTTTCTTCTTCTTCACGTTTGTAAAACTGGTAGGTTAACCCGCTTTCAGTAATATAAATATTTAATCCCGGAGCAGCAGCCCTGAATAAAACATAAGGTGCAGGTTTACCATTTATGTCAGCTATCTGGCCTTTGTTTTCCTCAAAGCATAAAGTTTTTTCAGCATTGATTAATTGTTCATGCCCGGATTTTAAAAGGTCAGATTCAATTGCTGATTTACTTCCGTAAAGATTGACAGAGATCAAAAATAAAAAACAGGAAATGGATAAAGGTATTTTCATTTAACGGTTAAGCTGCCTGAAAATAAAAGTAGTAAAAAAACGTGCCTGTGAAAACCAGAAGGCGATTTTCCCGTTATTATAATAGAATTTCTTTATTCATTGAAAAAAAAGTGAATAATCCCGCGGAATGGCGAATAGCCATGCTCAGATCACATTGACTTCCTTTTCAATTTCAACTCCGAATTTTTCTTTGACGGAGCGTTGTATCTCTGTCGCCAGGCCAAAAATTTCTTTGCCTGATGCATTGCCATAGTTTACCAGCACCAGCGCCTGGTCTTTATGCGAACCTGTGTTGCCAACTACTTTTCCCTTCCAGCCGCATTGTTCAATGAGCCAGCCTGCAGCCAGCTTTACATTTCCATTCGGCAAATCATAAGCGGCAATTTTTTCAGCAGAAGATTTTAATTGCAGGTATTTTTCTTTCGTTACTTCAGGATTTTTAAAAAAGCTTCCTGCATTTCCGATGACAGCCGGATCGGGTAATTTACTTCTTCTTATCCGGATGACTGCATCACTGATGGATTTGACCGAAAGTTTTTTTATTCCCATTCTTTCCAGTTCAGCTTCGATGGCTCCATAAGACGTATTGAAAACAGGATGTTTATTCAAACGAAGCGTCACCGATGTGATGACAAACTGATCTTTCAATTCATTTTTAAAAACACTGTCACGATAGCCAAACCTGCAGTCATCAAAATTAAATTTTCGTGTTTCGCCTGAATAAATGTGTACCGCTTCAAGCCCTTCAAAAACATTTTTTATTTCCACACCATAAGCCCCGATATTCTGAATGGGCCCTGCGCCAACACAACCGGGTATGAGGGAAAGATTTTCAATACCTCCTGCATTTTTTTCGAGGCCCCATAGCACAAGGTCGTGCCAGACTTCTCCTGCACCGGATTTTACAAGAATGGTGTTTTCATTTTCTTCTATTACATTAATTCCCCTGATATAATTTTTAATAACAAGTCCGGCAAAATCTTTTGTAAATAAAACATTGCTTCC
>DATEMK010000589.1:0-10830 GCA_035275625.1 Bacteroidia bacterium | reverse complement strand
CAAGCGGGGGCAGCTGCATTTCTTTTCTTCTTTCATCCGTATCAGCGGGCTCTAAAAGTGGATGGGGAAGATACATTTTCTTTTCGTTGTCATAGTAACATTGCGTGCCGTACATTTGTTTTTTCCCGGCATTTACCAGGATGCGATCCACCAGGTAAGCATAATCATTGGGAGAAGCAGTTCCCTGGTCAACAGGAATTTTCATCCATGCTACAACTTGCTCCTGGAGTGCCGTGTCAGCATCCTGGTGCAAAACCAGCATCCAAAAATTATGCGACCCCTCTTCACCAACTTTATCCGCTGACGGGTATGTATTGTATCTCGCAAGAATGTTTTTTAATGCTGCATTGTGTTTTTTGTCAGCATCCTGCATGTTACCCCAGGCTTTTTTCCATTGCGGGCTGTCTTTACCATATTTTTTAAATGCAGTTCCAACTTTTTGCCTGGCAGATTTATCTTTGTCTGCCATTCTTTGGAGGCTGTCAGCCATAAGGGAATCAATCTGTGCAGATAATGAGTACGAAAACAAAAGCAGAATAAGTGTAAGATATGTTTTCATGACAATGAATGTTACAAATGCAAACTTAAAACAAAGCCGGTTTATTTGTTTTATAAATGATTTACAAAATAACTTATCTTTATTGTTTGAAAATTTATTTAAATGAAAAAATATCTTCTCTTCATCAATTCTTTATTTTGCATGCTGCTCCTGGTTTGTCAGGATGCACATTCACAAAACCCTTTAGTAAAACAATGGGACAAACGCCTTGGCGGAACATTCCATGACCCGGTCTATTCCTTTCAGCAAACCACTGACGGAGGTTATATTTTAGGCGGAGAATCTTATTCCGACAGCAGCGGAGATAAAACAGAGGACAATTGGGACCCGACACTTCAGTCAGCAGATTACTGGATTGTAAAAATTGATTCTGCCGGAATGAAACAATGGGACAAACGCTTTGGCGGAACTGGCGATGATTATCTTTTAGAGGTAAAACAAACAAGCGATGGCGGATATATTTTAGGCGGAGCCTCCGACTCTGACAGCAGCGGGGACAAAACTCAAAATGCATGGGGACAATATGACTACTGGATTGTGAAAACCGATTCACTCGGAATAAAACAATGGGACAAAAGATTCGGAGGCATTGCTAATGAAGAACTTTATTCATTGAAGCAAACCACTGATGGCGGATACATTCTCGGAGGATATTCTTATTCTGATATCAGTGGTGATAAAACACAGCCTTCACAGGGACAGGATGATTACTGGATGGTGAAAACAGATGCGTTTGGAATCAAGCAATGGGATAAACGTTTTGGCGGAGCAGGGTATGATGAAGCATATACCATTGAACAAACTACAGACAGTGGTTATATCATGGGAGGCTATACAACTATGGGAAGTTCAGGTGACGTAACACAACCGATATGGGGAGGATGGGATTACTGGATTGTAAAAACAAATGTATCGGGAATAAAACTTTGGGACAAACGCTTTGGCGGAACAAATGACGATGTGCTGTATTCCATTCATCAAACATTGGACGGAGGATATATTTTAAACGGCTGCTCAAAATCGGACAGCAGCGGTGACAAAACGCAAAACAATTGGGATGTTACAGCAGCCACGTATGATTTATGGGTAATTAAAATTGATGCGCTTGGCAGTAAAGAATGGGATAAAGGTTTTGGGGGAGACAACGATGAAAATATTGCAGGAAATGTTTCACAGACTTCTGACAATGGATTTTTGATTCCCGGAACGTCTTATTCAGGAATTAACGGAACAAAAACTGAAAATAACCTCGGTGTAGAACAAGCCTGGATTACTAAAACCGATTCGCTCGGAAATCAGCAATGGGATAAAACAGCATTCACTGACGGCCATGATGAAGCAGGTCTTTCCGTGCAAACTATTGATGGGTGTTATGCCATAGTAACCGGAACCGCAAGCGGAATTGCAGGATACAAAACTGAACCGAATTGGGATGTAAGCGGAATCACTTATGATTACTGGATTGTAAAATTTTGTGACAGTATTTCAACCATAGGAATAAATGGGTTTGAAGTTTCGGGTTTGAAGTTTGATGTTTATCCTAACCCTGCCAATGAGTTTGTAGTTATTAGTTATCACTTATCCGGAAAAGAAAAAATAGAAATAACTATAACTGATATAACAGGTAAAAAACTTTTGCATTCAACATTCAACATTCAACATTCAACATTCAAGATTGATGTTTCAAACCTTTCATCAGGAATTTATTTTATAAAAGCAGGTACTGCTGTAAAAAAGCTTGTGAAAAATTAAAGAAGAGAAAAAATAAATATTCTTACCTCTTGAGGTTTGGATCAATTAACGTATCAGAATACGTTTGAAAATTGGAATTTGGAATTTGAACATTGATTCATACCCTTTTCAACGACTGCATCATCTTAGATGCAAAAACAAATTCATTCAATTCCGTATTATCGTTTTTCATCAGTTCTTCCGCATTTCCTTCCCACCATTTTTTTCCTTTGTAAATAAAAATAATTTTCTCACCGATTTCGGTAACCGAATTCATATCATGCGTATTGATAATAGTAGTGGTTTTATATTCCTCCGTAATTTCCTGGATGAGTTTGTCAATGACCAGAGAAGTTTTCGGATCAAGTCCGGAGTTAGGCTCATCGCAAAAAAGATATCTCGGATTGTTCACAATAGCGCGTGCAATGGCCACACGTTTTTTCATTCCTCCGCTGATTTCAGACGGAAATAAATGACCTACATTCACAAGGTTCACACGGTTCAAACACGTATTGGCGCGTTCACGCCTTTCCACAAAAGTCATTTGTGAAAACATCGTAAGAGGAAACATCACATTTTTTTCCACATTCAACGAATCGAACAACGCGCCTCCCTGGAAAACCATTCCTATTTCCTGCTGAATCGGCTTGCGTTCTTTGTGCGAAAGGGCAGAAAAATTCCGGTTATCATACACTACTTTTCCTTCATCCACTTCATACAGCCCCACCAGGCATTTCATCAAAACAGTTTTACCCGATCCGCTTCCGCCAATGATCAGGTTAACTTTTCCGGGTTCAAAAGTGCATGAAACATTATCAAGAACTTTTTTTTCATTAAAACTTTTTGAAATATTTTGTGCTTCAATCATGCAAGGAGCAGTTGTGTACAAATGTAATCAAACACTAAAATGAGGATATTGCTATAAACAACAGCTTTGGTGCTGGCTCTGCCTACTTCAAGCGCTCCGCCCTGCGTATAATATCCCTGGTAAGATGAAACGCTGGTGATAATAAACGCGAAGATGACTGTTTTGATCAATGCAAAAGTGATGTTGAATGAATTGAATGAATCCTGCAACCCTTTCAGGTAATCTGCCGAAGGGCATGCACCGCTCAGATCTCCTGCCACCCATCCGCCAAGTATGCCCATGAACATGCTGATGATAACAATAAAAGGAAGAATAAAAACAGACGCCACCATTTTAGGAACCACCAGGTAGCTCGCTGCATTGATTCCCATAATTTCCAATGCATCAATCTGCTCGGTAACGCGCATGGTCCCGATTTCCGATGAAACGCTCGAACCGATTTTTCCGGCAAGAACCATCATAATAACCGTTGGAGAAAACTCTATGATAATGGAATCGCGCGCCACAATTCCGATAGCAGTCAGCGGCACCAGCGGATTCACAATATTGTATGCACTCTGAATGGTGATAACCGCGCCCATAAAAACTGAATTTATAACCACAATACCCACAGAGCCAAAACCCATGTCTTCCATCTCCCTGAAAATTTGCTTGAGATATATTTTAAACTTTTCAGGCTTGGTAAAAAGGCTTTTCATGAAAATCCAGAAACGCCCGATTTCAAATAAATATCCCATGGTGAAAGTTGGCAGTCTGCAATTGGCAGCCGGCAGTTAAAAACTGTGATTTAATTTTCTATTTTGAGTACTCAATTAAAAAAATGTTGGGATAAAATTAGAAATAAATAAGCAGACAAAATTTATCGCCACTGATTCACAGATTTTTTTGCCCTCTCCGCCTAAGGCGGATTGGGTGGGGCTTAATCTGTGAATCTGTGGGAATCTTCAATTCGATTTTTCAACAACCTGCTTCAATAAATTATAACTTTCTTCCTGCTGCTTTTTTACCATTCCGCTGAACAAAGCAAGAATAGATTTCTGAAAAATACCTGTTCCGCTGTAATGGACATGAGCAATTACTTCAGTCATATTTCCTTTCGGGACAAAACGGACTTCATTCGTACTTTTTATAAAATCATTTTCAATATCGAACGAAACCAATTCATTTTCTTTAAATGCAGTGATCGTTTCATTCATTGAAATTTCTGTTCCGTGATCATCAAACACAATCTTCCATTTGCTTCCCGCTTCATACAGCTTGCCGCTGATGTTTTCCATAGATTTTAATCCGGTCAGCCATTCCTTCAATTTGGTGGTATCATTAAAAACTGCAAATGTTTTTTCAACCGGGGCATTCACCGTAACAGGAATAGTATATTCATGCGATGGAAATAAAAATCCAAGTGAAAGGAAAACAACCACGATCAGGACAATAACGATCAGGAAATACTTCAGAAATTTTTTCATAGTGTTTAATTTGAAAACAAAAATAAAAAGTTATTCCTTCATGAAAATAAAACAGCCCGGTTATTGAATAAAAATAGCATCAATAACCAGGCTGGTTTGACTTGTGAAATCAATTCTGCGAATGCAGCGCCATCCGGTTTCCTTCCGAATCAACAAAAAAAGCCATGTAGCCAATCTCAGGTGAGATCTGGGTTTTTGGCATAAGCACCTTTCCACCCGCACCGGCAATCTTATCCAATGCATTTTTCATATCAGGATTCGCGTTCAAATAAATCACCGGGCCATCCATGCTCGGTTTGTGCATATCGCCCTGCACAATACCACCGGATAGTTTTCCTGAACCCGGATCATAAGGGAAAAAAGCCATTTTCATTCCCATCATGTCCTGCTCCTCCATTTTGATTCCGAAAACAGTTTCATAAAAAGTTTTTGCACGCTTAATATCAGCGGCAGGGATTTCAAACCAGTTTAAAACATTTGCTTTTGTGTCCATAGTTTTAATTTTTTGGAATTAATATTAAATTTTTTGGGATAGCGAAAATAAAAAATTTATTTATGCGCAGGCATGATTTCACATTAACATGTGAAAGAAAATGTTTTTGCGCTCTCCGCCTGAGGCGGGTTGGGTGGGGCTTTATTATTTCTTCTTTATCGCCTTATAATATTCGCAAACAGTATTCATCACACACTCCTCATGCCTGGGATTAGTCGGCCTGCAAATCTCCCGGCCAAGAAATGACATACACATCCCCGCATCCCAGTCTTTTTGCGGAAGCGCATCCATAATTTGTTTTTCAATTTTCTTAGGATCGGTTCCCGCAGCAATTCCAATTCTCGGAGCCACCCGAACCACATGCAGATCAACAATAACACCTTCCGGTTTTTCACCAGATTCCCTTCGGATAACATTAGCAGATTTTCTTCCGATTCCTGGCAGTGCAGTTAATTCCTCCATAGTGATTGGAATATTTTTATCACTCTTTATTTTTTGCGCCATTTCAATCAGCCACTTTGTTTTGTTACCGAAGTTGCGCACTTTGCTGATGAAAGGAAAAAGTGCATCAGGCGTGGCGCGAGAAAGGGATTCCATGTCTGGAAATGCATTAAACAATGCAGGGGCTATGTTGTTAATATTCCTGTCTGAATCCTGTGCAGAGAGAATAACCATCACTACCAATTGATAACGGCTTTTATATTCCAGCGGATGCTGTTTCTTGTTATATTTTTTGAGAAGCGGCTGTATGGATTCAGCCCAGTTTATTTTTGATGGCATATTTTGCTGGTATTAAATTTATCTTTTCCATGCATTATACTCGGCAACTATTTCTTTAGTATCTGAATATTTATATTCTTTGTTATTTATTTTATCAACTAATTTTTGATTATCGTATAAAATTCTGCTAATGTCTTTTCGAAAAAAAAGTCGTCTCACTCCGTCAGGTTCACTGCGCCCCTTTTCCAAATAGTAAATTGATCCCACTCCGCCTCCGGTTGGAGTCATTGTTCCATTTGGTCCCGGCATCGAACCACCCGACTTTTCAAAAAATATTTCATATAGCTTTACATACCCATCCACCAGGATATTTGCGAAAATAATAGAATCAGTATGAAATGCTCTTTCAACATGCATAGTATTTCTGATAGGAACAAAAGAATAGGATACTGTATCAACAGTAATTAAAAATCCTTTTACATCACCCGGCTTAAATTTATGTTTTATTCCTGAAGAATCAATACATTCAATTTTATATTGAAGTGGAAGTATCCTTATCTTCTCAAATAAATCAAAACCAACCAAAAATTCACAGGAAACTGTATCATTACTATTGGTAATGTAATAACCGGGAATCTTTTTTTTTCCGTAAACAGATGCAGTTTGAAAAAGAAACAGCACAGAAAGAAATAAAATCACTTTAAATGTTTTCAATGACCTGTGCATAGAAAAGTTTTTATTAAACCATCATCCAGTTTTTCACTTCATCCAGGCTCACCATCGGCACAACCAGTTTCATTTTTTTTCGCATCCCGCCAAGGTCATTAAATAATTTATTCGGATTCATGTTTTTTAATTGCTCGATATTGGTCACTCCCATTTTTGCAATCACATCATTCCACGGAGAAGGAATATGAGAAAGCCCGGTTTCGTTTACACCGGATGTTTCAATCGCTTCAAGGCGCATTTGCGGAAAAAATAAAACATCCTGTATAGAAGGCTGGTTGGTCATGATCATTGTCAAACGGTCAATGCCGATGCCCAGTCCTGCGGTGGGCGGCATTCCATATTCAATGGCCCGTAAAAAATCTTCGTCAAGCTGCATAGCTTCTTCATCGCCTCTTAAACCAAGCGCTAATTGTTCTTCAAATCTTTTCCGCTGGTCAATCGGGTCATTTAATTCTGAAAATGCATTGCAGATTTCTTTGCTGTTGCAGATGGCTTCAAAACGTTCAACCAATCCCGGCTTGCTGCGGTGTTTTTTTGCAAGCGGGGACATTTCAACAGGATAATCTGTAATAAAAGTTGGCTGAATCAAATTCGGTTCACATTTCTCTCCGAATATTGTATCAATGATTTTTCCTCTGCCCATTGTCTGATCCAGTTCAACTCCCATTTCTTTTGCAGCATTACGCATGGCTGATTCATCCATTTCAGAAATATCAACTTTTGTAAAATGTTGAATCGCTTCGTACATGGTAAACCTTTTCCAGGGACGTTTGAAATTAATTGTGTTTTCTCCAACCTGCACTTCTGTTGTTCCATGTAAATCCAAAGCGACTTTTTCAATCATCTCCTCCACAAGGTTCATCATCCATTCGTAATCTTTATAAGCAACATATAATTCCACCTGTGTAAATTCAGGGTTGTGAGTGCGGTCCATTCCTTCGTTGCGGAAATCTTTTGAAAACTCATACACGCCATCGTACCCGCCAACAATTAATCTTTTTAAATACAATTCATTTGCTATGCGCAAATACAAAGTCATGTCAAGCGTGTTGTGATGTGTCTTGAACGGGCGTGCAGCAGCTCCTCCGTACAACGGCTGAAGAATCGGAGTTTCCACTTCAAGATACCCTCTCTCATCAAGATAGGTCCGCATGGTATTAACTAACCGCGTGCGCTTGCGAAAAACTTCACGCACCCGCGGATTTACGATTAAGTCAATATAACGCTGGCGGTAGCGCATTTCAGGATCGGTAAAAGCATCATGTAATTTTCCTTCCGCATCTTCTTTCACCATCGGAAGCGGGCGCAATGATTTGGTAAGCAGCTTGAATTCTTTTACATGGATGGAAATTTCTCCCATCTTCGTTCTGAACACAAAGCCTTTCACCCCAATAATATCTCCGATATCGAGAAGCTTTTTCCAGACAACATCATATAAAGTTTTATCATCACCGGGACACACATCATCACGCTTAATATAAATTTGGATTTTCCCAAAAGCATCATGTAATTCCGCAAATGAGGCTTTACCCATGTCTCTCACGCTCATAATCCGGCCGGCAAAAGAAATGTCAGTAAGCCGGTCAGGCTCATCAGTAAAAAGATCTAAAATCATAGGCGATTCATAATCTGTTTTCCATTCTTCTGCCGGGTACGGATTTATTCCAAGTTTTATGAGTTCATCTAACTTCTGCCTTCTGAGGTTTTCCTGTTCTGTTAATTGGGCGGACATATCTTCTTAAATGTAAGCCGCAAAGATAATAGAACGCGGATGACCCCGATAAATACGGGGCAGGCACGGATTTAACTGATAAAAACGGATTTCATATTTTTGCTCTCCTTTTAAAAATAATATTTCCATGAAAGATCTTATTGAAACTTTTACACAGCAATTAACCGAAGCAATTTCTATCGGTGAAAAAGCAACCTTTACTCCGTCAAAAAATGAAATAAGGAATATTGTCATCACCGGGTTGGGCGGATCGGGAATCGGGGGGAGCATTGTGGCGCAGGTTACTGAAAAGGAAATTAAAGTTCCGGTGCTGGTGAATAAAGATTATTTTCTTCCTGAATATGTGAATGAAAATACGCTGGTGATTGTTTCTTCCTATTCGGGAAATACCGAGGAAACTGTTTCGTGTTTTGAAATGGCTTTAAAGAAAAATGCGAAAATATGCTGCGTTACTGCGGGCGGAAAAGTGCTGGAGATGGCGAAAAAGAATAATTGTGATTACATAACTATCCCCAGCGGCAGGCCTCCGCGTTCAGCGTTTGCTTATTCGTTTACGCAATTGCTGTATGTGCTGCATGGCTATAAATTAATCGGGGACGGTTTTAAATCACAATTAAAAAAAACGGTGGCATTGCTCGATCATGAGGAGGAACACATAAAATCGGAAGCCTATTATCTTGCTGAAAAGCTGCATAAAAAAATTCCGGTGATTTACAGCGCTGCAAATTTTGAAGGTGTTGCCATACGGTTCAGGCAGCAGGTAAATGAAAATTCAAAAATGCTTTGCTGGAACAGTGTGCTGCCTGAAATGAATCATAATGAACTGGTGGGCTGGACAGTTGCGAATAAAAAATTAGCCGTCATATTTTTTCGAAACGAAGATGATTACAGCCGCACACAATCGCGCATGAATCTTACTAAAGACGTTGTTGCAAAATATACGCCTTATGTTTTAGAAGTTTTTTCAAAAGGTGATTCCATGCTGGAAAAAACTTTTTATCTCGTTCATTTTGGTGATTGGGTGAGCTGGTATCTTTCCGAAATTCGTGACATTGACGCTACAGAAGTGAAGGTGATAGATTATTTGAAAGGGGAGTTAGCGAAGGGTTGAGGGTTAAGAAAAAATTAAGCGCTTCTTAAAAATAATTAATTCGCCAGGGTTTTTCTTTTCAAATCCGCTTTTACTTCGATAACAATTTCTGTGGCAATTTTCTGCGTCACTATTTTCGGAATCCTGATGTTATGATCATCCAGCAGCACACTGAATTTTGATTCAACATGAACCATTTCGTTGCTCATATTCATTGCTGCTTTAATTGTCCGTTCCTTTTCCACTCCATGAATGTTAAGCTTCCCTTTTGCAATCACGGAATAGGTTCCGTTTTTCGAAAAATCAATTTCGTTTGTAATGGTTCCGTTAAAAACCGCTTCAGGATATTTTTCATTCTCCATATATTTTTCATTGAAATGTTCGCGCTGCAATTCGCTGTTAAATCCTTCAAAGCTCCTGCAGGCAACACGGAATGAAAAGGTTTTTTTCCCTGCATCAATCAACCCTTTCATATCATCTGAAGAAGCTTTAATAATTTCCAGCGGAGCACTGGAAATAAAAGAAATATTGCCGGTGCTTGTAAAAAAATAGTCACCGGGCGAAACTGCATAAGCAGGCGCAATAAAAATCAAAAACAATGAAAGAATAACTTTTTTCATCCTTTTTTACTTTTATAATACTCAAATAAACAGGAAAAGTTTCAGCGTTTTTTATTAAAAATCCGGAGTTTTTTAACAGGTTGTTTGATCCTATTCCATCATTCCAATCTTACTACCTTTGCTTTATGCAAAAAGTCATTTTCAAAGACCTTGGCTTGACAGATTACAAAGCAGCATGGGATTACCAGGAATTGCTGCTAAACGAAATTGTTCAGCAAAAAATGGAGTTAAGAAATTCCGGAAACTCCGGACTCCAGACTCCCAATTACCTGCTTTTCTGTGAGCATCCGCATGTCTATACACTTGGAAAAAGCGGTTCAGAAGATCATTTGCTGATTGATGAAAATAAGTTAGGCGAAAACCATGCAACGTTTTATAAAATTAACCGCGGAGGAGACATAACCTATCATGGTCCGGGACAAATCGTAGGCTACCCGATTTTGAACCTCGATTATTTTTTTAATGACATTCATAAATATTTGCGCTATCTCGAAGAAGCAATCATCAGAACGCTTGCAGAATATAATATCATTGGTTCGCGGATTGACAAGCTCACCGGAGTCTGGTTAGATGCAGAAGATAAAAACCTGGCAAGAAAAATCTGTGCATTCGGTGTACGTTGCAGCCGCTGGGTAACCATGCATGGTTTTGCGTTAAATGTAAATGCCGATCTGAATTATTTTAATAATATAGTTCCCTGTGGAATTTCGGATAAAGCTGTTACTTCAATGAAACAAGAATCAGGAAACGAAGTAAACATGGAAGAAGTGAAAGGAAAAATAAAAAGACATTTTACAGAATTGTTCAAATGTGAGCTTTTGG
>DATEMK010000588.1:0-12937 GCA_035275625.1 Bacteroidia bacterium | reverse complement strand
TTGATTTCCTTTTTCAGTAATTATTTATTCAAATAAATTTATTGGCGGGGAGAAAAGGGGCATTCAAAATCCGGTTTTAAAGTACGGGCAGAGAGCATACTGACAACCCTGGCAATGGTGAACAGTTTGCAGGCTTTTATTCTTAATTTCTTATCTTTGCGCACTGAAAAGTAATGAGTTTCTTGCTTTTTAAAGCTAAAAATTTACCAGGCAATCAATGGAAAGTGCTGAAGCGCGTGCTGTAAAAATTTATACGCCAGAATCAAGGTTACATCACCCCTGGCTCTTATTAAAAGAGATCAGAAGAGATTTTAAAGCCGGTAATGAACTGGCATGGCAACTGGTAAAAAAAGACCTTAATGCCCAATACCGTCAATCGTTTTTAGGAATCGTATGGGCATTTGTAGCGCCTGCCATAAGCGCTATTACATGGATAGTTCTTAACGGCACGGGAATAATAAAGATATCAGAAACAGAGGTCCCTTATCCTGTGTTTGTTTTAACCGGAACGTTGCTTTGGGGTATTTTTACCGAAGCCTTTGATGCCCCGTTGGGAAGGACCACCGATGCAAAAAGCATGTTGACAAAAATCAACTTCCCTAAAGAGTCGCTCATCCTTGCAGGTATTTACCAGACAGTAATTAATTCCGGAATAAAAATTATATTAATGCTCGCTGCAGTATTTATAATTGGCGTTTATCCCAGCTGGCAGATTGTATTTTTTCCGTTTGCAATTTTTTCTCTCGTATTATTCGGAACCGCTATTGGCGCTTTGCTTACGCCCATCAGGATGCTGTTTGCAGATATAAGCAGGTTAATTCCGGTAGTGCTGATGGTGGTGATGTATCTTTCCCCGGTATTGTATCCCGTGCCTAAAAACAAATGGATTGCATTTTTTTTCAACATCAATCCGCTGACATACCTGATTACAACAGCAAGGAATTTAATCACAGGCTTCACTCCCGAACATCTCCCGGTTTTTATTCTTATTAACTGCGTTGCCATCCTGATTTTTATCATTGCAATAATTATTTATAAGGCAGTAATGCCTGTTCTTATTGAAAGAATGAGTGTATAATTAGCCTCTGAATTTCGCAACTAATTTTTTCCAATGAGTGAGACCCTTATAAAAGTAGATAACGTATCTAAGAAATTCTGCAGAAGCTTAAAAAGGAGTTTGTGGTATGGAATAAATGATTTGAAGGTGGAAATGTTTGGAAGAAAACAAAATAAAAGTATTCTTAAAAAAGATGAATTCTGGGCGGTAAAAGATATCAGCTTTGAAGTTAAGCGGGGAGAATGTCTCGGGTTAATAGGGCGCAACGGTGCCGGAAAAAGCACATTATTGAAAATGCTGAATGGCTTGATTAACCCAGACACAGGAAGAATAGAAATGCATGGACGCACAGGCGCCCTGATTGAACTGGGAACAGGCTTTAACCCTATTCTTACAGGCAAGGAAAATGTTTTCACCAACGGAACGATTTTAGGATTTAGTCAAAAGGAAATCAGGGAAAAATATGATGCCATTGTTGCTTTTTCCGAACTGAAAGAATTTATGGATACACCTCTTCAGTATTACAGCTCAGGTATGAAAGTCCGGCTTGGATTTGCTGTGGCTGCACAGATGGAACCGGATGTTCTGATTATTGATGAGGTCCTTGCTGTGGGAGATGCCGGGTTTCGTATTAAATGTTACAATGAAATTTACAGGATTTTAAAAAAGGCTGCTGTTATTTTAGTAACCCATTCAATGCCACAGGTTGCAAAAATCTGCAACAGGGTCATCCTGCTTGATAATGGAGTTATTCAAACAGATTCAATAAAGGTTTCAGAAGTAACGGCTTCTTACTATAATTCATTTGCATCCGAAGAAATGACAGTAGAGGGAAAGGGACTTGCTAAAATACATGAAATAAAGTTTGGCATTGACCCTGAAGTGTTACCTATTAGTTTAAGTAACTCCCAGCCTCCTTTATCTATTGATGTTGAAAAAGACGAAAAAGCTACGATCCTGATGAAATTTTCCATTGATCGGAATATAAAAAAATTTATAGTTTTATTATCTTTTAGTGACGTGGATCAAAAGCTGATTTGCCAGGATTATTATTTAGATCAAAATGAATCGGATCCTGAAAAAACAAAGGAACTATGCATTGAGTTTAATACAACAAATTTTAATACAGGTAAATTTTCGCTATCCATTCATTTCATGGATTTTGAAAATGATGAAAGAAGAGATATACTGGCAGGATATCGGAGCATCATTAAATTTTCAATTGTTAAAAAAAATTTTTTCGGAACATCACCTATTTTGCTGAGGTCAACATGGAAAGTCTTGTAAATAAAGCCTCACGTTTTATGCAAATGAAAAAAGAAGAAACAATTCAATATAAATTACAAAATTCTCAATATGTATTTCCGTATCATTATTTATCTGAATATGATGGCCATAATTTTCATCTTGCCAAGGTGAGAAATATTGGTTATGAATACATGGCTTATCTGAATTTTGTAATTAATAAATTAGAAGAACCTGGTGATGTTGTAGACTTTGGGACGGGTGATGGGAAATTAGTATTTGAAATAAAGAAAAGATATCCGGCAAAACTGGTTCGGGGAATTGATATTTCTGAGGAAGCCATAGCTTTCGCCAGGGCCTTTTTATCAAGAGAGGAATGTACCTCGGGAGATATAAGAAATGCGGAGGTTTTTAACGGATATAAATTCTCTCAGGCAACATGTATTGAAGTTTTGGAGCATATTCCGCCCACGGAAATAAATGAATTTGTCAGTGGAATGGCATCTCATATTAAACCCGGAGGCACTTTACTGATCACAGTGCCAAGTGACAATATCCCAACCTCAAAAAAACATTTTCAGCACTTCAATCATTCTAAATTAAAAACTGTTTTAGAAGAGCATTTTGAAATAAAAGAGATAATTTACCTTAATAAAATTAATTTTAAAGTAAAGTTGTTAAAAGATTTATTGGTGAACAGATATTTTATTTTAAATTATAAACCTTTACTTAATTATTTATTTAAATATTATTTAGCAAACCATTTCATTGGTGAAAAAAGTAACACACGAAGAATATTTTGCCAATGCAAAAGGAAATAAGAATATTAATATCGCAAATACAATTGACATTTCATTTTAAATATTTAATTTAGTTGATAGCTTATTATGATTAACCTGATTAAAAAATATTATAAAGAGAGGAATGCCGAGGAATATGAGGACCGGAGAAAGGGAAATCAAAAATGGAAATTTGAAGAAAATACGCTCCGCCAGGTAATGGAAAAATATGGAGAATCAATTGAGACCGTTCTTGATATACCAATAGGCACAGGCCGTTCTTTGGATATTTTATTAAAATTAAAAAATATTTCCATCTCAGGTGTAGATTTATCCAATGATATGATGGAACTTGCAAAAGCCCGGGATACGTCCGGTAAAGTGCAATTTTTTGAAAGAGATATTTTTTCAAATGAACTGTTTTTAAAAGCTGATTTTGTTCTTTGCTACCGTTTTTTGAACTTAATTGATTGGACAAGTGCCCAAATCGCCCTGAAAAATTTATTGAGAGCCTCCCATAAATACGTTTTATTTACAATACGAACTATACCGGTAGAATATAAAGAACCGGTTTACATTGAAGATAAAATCCATCTTCACTTTCAGCGTGATGTAGTTAATGTAATTGAAAGCAATCAATTTGAAATTGTTAATGTATTCGACTTTAAAGACGACCGGGCAGGAGATTATAAAATAATCTTATGTGAACGTGCGGATCAAATAATATCTGGTCGTCTGAATAAAAATAAGAGAATGGTTTATACTCTCGGCCGGGAAAATAAAAATACCGGCAAAATTTATGAAATCCAAAACGCAGCGCATGGACAATTTATAAATTATATTTGCTCTGAGAGTCCGTTAAGTTCTTATTTTCCCAGGATCAATTCATTAAAAGATGAATTTATTGAAGCGGAATGGGTGAATGGCACTTTAATGGAACCCAAAGATTGGGACAAGGCGCTCAATTTACTTTTTGATATTAATGAATTAAAAGTTTCACATAATTCTTCTTTTGATTATGTGAGCGACCTGGTCATTCCCCGATTTTTAAAAGCAGCGCCAATTATCGGTAAAGAATTCTGTGATGAAATTGTCAGGGTTATTTCGCTTGAATCAAAGGGGTACAATAAGAAACTTTCTCATCCTGATTTAATTCCCGGAAATATTTTGAATGCTGATAAAGGACCGGTTATAATTGATAACGAGCTATTGTGTTATTCAATCCATTATCGTATAGACATACTGAATATGCTTTATAACCTGCCTTTGGAAATAAGAGGAGTAATTGCGGAAAAATATTTAGTAAAAAATAATTTAGAGAGTTCTGTGTTTATCCAGGAAGAAAAATATCTTTCAGCATTGTGGCTGGCCAGGCTGACCGGCTCTCTCATCATCAAGGGAAAAGTTAAGGAGGTATTTCGGGTATTGTCAATATATAAAAACAACCAGAACATTTTGCCATTCGATTTTTTCAAAAAATCAAATGAACAGAAATAAATTTTTATCAAATTGCGATGATTGAATCAATTTGTATTGTAGTCAGAAGTGCCGGAGAAAGGACAACAGAAGGATGCGTAAGCTTACTTAAAAAAATCTTTCCCGCAAAAAATATTCATCTGCTGCAGGTTGTTCCTTTTAGCAAGGCGGTTAAAGAGGCGCTGGAAATTGGTATAAAAGAAAAAAAAGAATGGTTGCTTTGCATTGATGCAGATGTTTTGGTTTCCGAACAAGGAGTGCATCAGTTACTGGAACGTGCTAATGAAGCGGATTTCAATGTGTTTAGAATTTTAGGCCTTGTCCATGATAAATTTTTCTCAGTATATCGTGCAGCAGGCAATCATCTATATCGTATTGAGTTCGCGCAAAAAGCTATCAGCATGATTCCTGGAGAAGGGACTTCTCTTCGCCCTGAAACAGAGATGAATAATCGAATGTCTGAAGAAGGATATCCCTGGATGCGGTTTGATACAATAGTAGGATTACATGATTACGAACAATATTATGCTGATATATACAGGAAGTGTTTTTTACATGCGCACAAACATCAATATTTGTTAGCGGACTTAGAGAATTATTGGAGTAAAATGGTTTCTTCGGATCCCGACTTCCAGGTAGCTTTGTGGGGAGCTGCATCCGGAAAGGATTTTACTGAAAAGGTATTTGTTGATAAGCGTTTTTTAGAAAAAGAAGCACAAAATATCCTTTCTGTCAAACAATTCAAAGAAAAGGAACCATTAAATGAGAAAACTGATTTGGCGGAATATGTTCAAAATAAATTGGATTTGTATGCTAAGCAAAATGACTTTTCTTTCCAGGAAAAGATATTCCCGGAAAAATCCTGGAATAAAACTTCTCCCGGCAATTACAAAAAGAAAAACTCAGTTAATACTAAAAAAAATATAATGCAGACATTTAATAAAGCAGGAGGTATTTTTGTGAAAATTGCAAATAAACTTCAGTATATTTATAAATCTCTCTGATGGAGAATTGTTGTCTCAATACCGGGGAACGCTCAATATGAAGATTCTTATTTCTACCATCATGTCTCCTTACATATTTCAAAAAGTAGGCGGAGCGGAAATTTCATTAAAATTAATAGGCGAAAGCCTGGCTAAAAAAGGGCACCGGGTAACCTTTTTGACAGAAGACAAATCTTCAGGGATAGGATATAGTAAAAAAAGAATCAATGGTGTTACTGTAATTGTATATTCTCTTTTTAAAAATAAAAGTTTTTTTAAATTGTCGGACAAAACAGTAACATCTGTGAATAATTTTTGGTTAAAATATATTATTTATCGGGTTACCAAAATAAAAACTATTGATATTTTCCATTCATTTTATGAATTGAGGGTGTTGGAATATTTCGTAAAGCTCCGGGAACACGATCCGAAGTTAAAATATAAAATTGTTATGCGGATGGCAGGAATTTATTGGTACCAGGATATTATCAACGATAAAAACAAGTTAGACAGATACAGGTATGTTTTTAATAATATAGACAGTGTAAATTTTAATACCAGCGGTTTGAAACCTCTTGCTTATGCCCGTGCAGCTAATATCGGGTTAAGGTTAAATTTTAAGCATGAATTTATCGGGGATATTGGCGCATCTGTAAAAAGAAATAGAAATTCCTGGAAAGGAAATCCCGGTTCAGCCGGTATAAAAATATTGGTTGCCACGCGCCTCTACTATCCTAAAAGACAAGATATATTAATTGAAGCGGCTCGCTTACTCTCAGGAAAAATTCCTTTTAATATAATGATGGTTGGAGAGGGAGCCGATTCTAAAAATATACAGGAAAAAGTGAACGAGTATGGGCTTTCAGAATTTATCAGCATTGTGCCTTTTATGGAACAGGAAAAATTATGGGCTGAAATGCAAAAGGCGGACTTTTTATGTCACCCTTCTGAACACGAAGGGCTTAGTAAAATTATTATAGAGAGTATGATGATTGGATTACCGGTGCTGGCTTCAGATGTAGTGCCTCTTAATGATTATATTAAAAATGGCGTAAATGGTTATTTATGCGCTAATAATCCGGAGGACTGGGCGGCTCAGATATATTTCCTTGGCAGGAATAAATCAAACCTTAAAACTATTTCAGCGAATGCTTATAATATTGCTGTTGAAAATTATGATACTGATAATAATGTAACGCTGTATGAAATGGAATTTAGCCGCCTGGTTAAAAAAGTGAGTGAGAGAAGTAAAGAATCGGAATATGAGATTCAATGAAAAATTATTTTTGCCAGGGAGCAATCTCTTTAGTTATATTTAATAAAACAATACTTTCCATGCAATTTTTATATGTTTTAACAACAAATGGGAGAGATGATTTTATTAATATGAATTATTTGTCTGCAGCGCTATTACGATATAATCATCCTGAAGCCAAAATATTTGTTGCCTGTGACAACCAATCTGCTGAGCTTCTTAAACAAAGCAAGCATTCTTTATTGAAGTTGGTCAATGGTATTATTGAATGCAGCACTCCGGATGGAAATCCAGTTTGGCGTAACCGGTATGTTAAATGCAGAATGAGACAATTGCTTAAAGGAGATTTTCTTTATCTTGATGGAGACACATTACCCATAAAACCTTTACATGAGTTGTTTGAAACTAATAGTGATTTTGCCGCAGCATCTAATCATAGTACCTCATTTGACAAGAACTTTGCTAATAGAGAAAGGAAGATATTTGTTGACAACGGGTGGAAATTGCCAAATGCATATTATGTTAACGGAGGAGTTTTGTTCTGGCGGGATTCAAAAAAATCGCATGAATTATCCGAATTATACATTAATAAATGGACGGAAGCATCAATAAATAATCTTCACTTTGATCAACCTTCTTTAAATTCCGCATTAATTGACTGGGACCAGCAATTTACAATTCTGAGTAATAAATATAATGCTCAATATATGGGCAATTGTTCAGCTGCGATAGATGCCTCGATATGGCACCCCTACATGTCAATGAAAAGTGATTCCCCTCCCGATTATTTTAAAAAATCAATTAAGATGCTGAAAAAATCGAAAGAATTAAAGAAAAAATATCTTCAGCGCATTGTTAATTCGAGAATCCCTTTTGTTACCGGGAATAAAAAAAATGAAAAAAAATTAATAGTTATTATTGAAAATAAAGGAAAATTAGATTTGGAAGACTATTATAAATTCTATGGAAATTTTTTTGACCGAATGTGGTATAAATTATTTAAAAAAATTAATTATAAATCTAATACAATGTTATTACGAATGTGTTCATAAACCTTGCAATATGAAAAATTTATTTATCCGTTTTGCTTAATATTTTTGCATACAGGAAATAAGTTTTACACCTTCCTCGTAGCATCGCCAAAAATGTCAAAGAATACTTTTTGTACAATAATAACTGCAGACTATTTCTCTTATGCTTCAGTGTTATATGAATCGCTTAAATCAAATTGTGATGATAAAGTCGTTCTTTACGTATTCATCTCTTCACCAAGGGAAGATGTGAACAATATTGCAAAGAATAGCGAAGGAATAAAGTATTTATTCGTTGATGACCTGTGCATTTCTGGTATTGGAAAAAAAATAAAAGACAAATATTTGCTTGTTTATATTGACGGATTCCGATGGTCAATGAAACCGGTACTTATTAATTATCTTATTCAACACAGGGGATATGAAAAAGTGATTTACGTGGATTGGGATATTTTCTTTTTTTCAAAATACAAATTTTTATTTGATATGCTTGATAACGCAAACGTATTGCTAACGCCACATTGGCGCTCCTCAGACCCATATGTTGATCCTTCTAATTTCCAGGAATTGTACAACAGAGGGCTTTATAATGCCGGTTTTGTTGCTGCTAACAGAGACGCTGTCCTTGTAATGGACTGGTGGGCAAAAGCATGCGAGTATGTGTGTGTCAAAGAACCTTCAAAAGGATATTTTGTTGACCAGACGCACCTGAATTTATTTCATATTATGTTTGAAGGAATAAAAGTGGTGAGGCACAGAGGATGTAATGTTGCTAAATGGAATCAATTTGAATGCAAAAGAATCAAAAAAGATAATGGGGAAGTGTTGATTAATGGGGAATATCCTATTGTATTTATTCATTTTACTCCAAGTACGATAAGGGGAATATTAAATGGTACTGATAAATTACTTTTTCCATATCTTAAGCAATATGCAGATACAATAAAAAAATATCTTCCTGGTATTGATATTATTGATAAATATAAGACACCATCGCCTGATTTGCCTTCAGATTCTTTAATAGTTAAAATTATAACAAGATTACAAAATTGGCTAAAATGAAATCTGATAATTTTATTGAAATATCATTTAATGCTGAAAATATTGATATTTATATCATTCGAACTTCTATTCTGAAAGCGATTAAGAATTCACTGCCTTCATTGCATGGAAAACTCTTGGATATTGGTTGCGGAAAAATGCCATACCGTAAATTTATTCTTGAAAATTCAACAGTTAATAAGTATGTCGGTTTGGATATTGAAAATGCATTGGCTTATGATGAAAATGTAAAACCGGATTTTACTTGGGATGGAATTACAATGCCCTTTGAAGACTCAGAATTTAATTGTGCATTGGGAACTGAAGTTTTAGAACACTGTTTTGAACCTGGAATTATATTAAAGGAAGTTTACAGGGTACTAAAGCCCGGAGGAGTATTTTTTTTTACAGTTCCTTTTTTATGGAACCTTCATGAAGTTCCACATGATGAATACAGGTACACTCCTTTTGCATTGGAAAAACATTTGAAAAATGCAGGTTTTTCTGAAGTAGAAATAAAAGCAACAGGAGGATGGGATGCATCCCTGGCACAAATGATCGGGTTATGGACTAAGAGAAGACCACTCACAAAGACAAAACGAAAACTCATTTCAATGGCGGTATTACCGGTTATAAAATTTTTATTAAAAAAAGACAATCCTCCTGTTAGTTTTCGTAACAGGGATATGATTACCGGCTTGAAAGGAATTGCGAAAAAATAATTTTCATGTCAAAAAATATCGCTATAATTTTTCCAAGAAAGTCTGGCTCGCCTGAAACATTTATACAAGCACATATAAACCATCTCCCGTGCAATAAAACAATTTTACATGATGGCAGGTTTCCTAAAGTCATTGAAGGTGGTATTTCGCTATCATCCTATTCGGGGGAAAGCCTTATTGAAAGAATGTATCATTCCTTCAATGCAAGACTATTCGGCAAGATGCATAACCCTGATATGGAGAAGGCGTTATTGAATTTTTTTATTAAAAATAAAATTGATGCCGTTCTTGCCGAATATGGCTTCACTGGTTCTGAGGTAGGGAGTGTTTGCAAAAAAGCTGGAATTCCTTTGATAGTACATTTTCATGGGTATGATGCATATATGAACAGTGTGCTTTTAGAATATAAGGAAAAATATAAAATAATGTTTCAGAGCGCTGCAGCGATTATTGCTGTTTCAAATGATATGAAGCAGCAATTAATTTCTCTGGGCGCCCCCCCTGAGAAAGTTTTTTATAATCCTTATGGTGTGGATTTGAATTTTTTTAAAGCAAAAGAAAAAAGTTCCGGCACTCATGTATTTTTATTCACCGGAAGATTTGTAAATAAAAAGGCTCCACATCTTCTTTTGATTGCATTTAACAGGGTCTTAAAAGAAATTCCAAATGCAAAATTAATAATGATAGGTGATGGAGGAGTAGTTGGCTCAGACCAATTGTTTAATGCATGCAAGCAGTTAGTGGCCGCTTTAAAAATAAATCATGCTGTTGAGTTTTACGGTGCAAAATCTCATGAATCAGTTGCCAATGCAATGCAAAATGCAACGATCTATGTTCAGCATTCAGTGGTACCTGAAAACGGTGATTCAGAAGGAACACCTGTAGCAATTCTTGAAGCTTCTGCCTCAGGGTTACCTGTTATTTCAACAAAGCACGCTGGAATTAAAGATGTGATAATTGATGGAGAAACAGGTTATCTTGTTGATGAATATGATGTGGATGCAATGACGGAGCGAATGATTCATTTGGCTAATAACCCTGAACTTGCTTATAGTATGGGTCAGGCAGCAAGAATCAGGATAGCAGAGTATTTTCCTATGGAAAAATCAATTGATAATTTGTGGAAAATTATTAGAAGTACCATTTCTGAATAGTGGAAAATGCCTCAATTAATAAAGCGGTCGTTAGTAAGTGCTTAGAAAGAAAAAGTTGATGCAGATATCTGTTATTATTCCGGTTTATAATGCAGAAAAGTATATTAGAAAATCTGTTGAGTCAGCTTTGCAGTTTGAGGAGGTTAAAGAAGTAATACTTATTGAAGATGGTTCTCCTGATAATTCGCTTTCCACTTGTGTTGATTTGTGTAAAGAATTTTCAAAAGTAAAATTATTCAGGCATCCTGATGGAAAAAATCATGGAGCAGGAGCATCAAGAAATTTAGGTTTGAAAAATGCTTCCTACCCCTTTATATCATTTCTTGATGCGGATGATTATTTTCTGCCTAACAGGTTTGATACCGATAAGGAAATATTTAAAAGGCATACGGATGCAGATGGTGTTTACAATGCAATTGGAATGCACTTTTATTCTGAAGAGTCAAGGAAATATTTTATCAAACCGCTTACAACGGTGAATTGTAAATGCAGTCCTGACAATTTATTCACCGGATTGGTTGGCATGATCCATGATTTTGGTCATTTTCATTTAGATGGTTTCACTCTTAAAAGAAGCGCACTATTAAGAATTAACAGTTTATTTAATCCGCAATTGCGACTTCACCAGGATACGGAATTTTTAATCAGAGCTTCCTGGTATATTAATTTATATGCGGGTGAATTAACAATTCCTGTTGCTAACCGTGGCGTCCATTCAGATAACAGAATTACGAAAGTTTTTGCATACAATGAAAATTATTATTACAACCGGTCTTTACTTTGGACGAGTTTATATGACTGGGGCAGAAAGGAGAATCTGCCTGCGGAAAAATTCCGTTACATAAAAAGAATGTACATGTCATTTAAAATCACCACCCTTAAAGGCATCGTAAAGTGGGTTTTCATTGTAAAAAGCATTCTTTTTGACAAAGAATTGCTAATTAACAATCAGTACTATTCTCAGTACAGTTCAAAATTATTTAAGTCTTTGCTGCTTAAAAAATATTTTGAAAAACTCAGATATTATTTTTTGCGTTTATCAGAAATCTTTCACAATAAAATTAAATAAGTGGTGAGATGAATTTTATCAGTGTATTCTGTTTTAATGTTCCTATTTTTGTTTAAATTTTATAAGTGGAGCCTGAAAATAATATTGCAATAATTGTTGTTGCATACAACCGCCCCAAAGCGCTTGAAAGAATTCTTTTTTCTCTCGGCAAATCTGATTTTGATGGATTCCTGAAAATACCTCTTGTAATCAGCATTGATAAAAGTGATAATGATGAGGTTATTAAAGTTGCGAATTCATTTAAATGGAAATTCGGGGAAAAACAAATTATTTTACAGAAAGAGAGGATGGGGTTAAAAAAACATATCATGATGTGTGGTGATCTTACGGAAAAATATAATAACATCATTATTCTTGAAGATGATTTGTTTGTATCTCCTTATTTTTATTCTTATGCACAATGTGCCCTTAACTTTTTTTGTGATGATAAAAGGGTCGCAGGTATTTCCCTTTATTCGTATGACTACAATGAACTTGTACGCCAGCCTTTTGTCGCTTTAGATGATGGTTATGATAATTATTTTATGCAGATACCCTGTTCATTGGGACAATTGTGGACAAAAGAACAATGGTTTGGATTTAAACAATTTTATGAGTCAGAAGAATCAGCATTAAAATCAACAGACAAACTAAGTGATGTAATCATCCATAACTGGCCTGATTCATCCTGGAAGAAATACTTTTATAAGTACATGGTTGAAAAAGATAAATATTTTGTTTACCCCCGAATATCCTACACGACTAACTTCGGAGATGCAGGAACTCACTTTATTGAACAAAGCAGTTCTTATCAGGTTAATCTGAATATAGGAAAAAGAAAAATGAATTTCAGTAAGTTTGAGTTATCATTGTCTAAATATGATTCCTATTTTGAAATTCTGCCGGAAATAATAAAAAAATTTAACTCTGATATGAGGCCTTATGACTTTGAATGTGATTTGTATGGAATAAAAGAACTTAATAAAATCAGCAAAGAATATCTGTTATCAGCAAAAGATTGTTCTGTTCCTATTTATTCTTTTTCCGCAACAATGATACCTCACGAAATGAATATTTGTGAGGGAATAAAGGATGGGTTTTTTATATTGGCAGAAACTATTCATTTTGAAAATAAAAAAAAACCGT